>DASTEU010000248.1:0-2348 GCA_035709325.1 Candidatus Limnocylindrales bacterium
CGGCAGCATCGCGCGACCTACGTCGAGGCGATGCGCGCGTACAACGCCGGGGAGGTCCAGCGGCGCATGCGGTCGTGGACGCTGCCGTTCCTGATCCGACACTCGGCCTTCCACACGCTCGACCACGCGTGGGAGATGGAGGACAAGGACCTCTCGGGCGAGGACGGGGCCTAATCCGCCCTGGGGATCCGAGTCACGGCACAGCGGCTCCTGGTCACTCAGCGTGCGGGAATGTCACCCGCCATTGTCCGAGGCACGCGGACAACCACCTGGCGCCTAACATCTCGGCATGGACATGAATCTGCCTATCGCAGGGCGGAAGATCGAGAGGTTGGGCTTCGCGCGGGTTGTGCCGTACCTAACGCTAGACCTACCAGGTTGGCAGGTTGACGAAGGGGTAAGGGAATCGGACTTCATGCTTCAGATCGACGGCCCCTACCGTTTCTCGAAATCGGGTCGGGACTGGACGGTTGATCCCGAGGACGGACCAGAGGCGCGGTGCCTCGAGTGGCTCGGAGAGTCCATAGCCTCTGCGGTCGCCGACGACACCGGCGCGCTACGTGTCGAGTTCGTCAACGGCGGCCTGCTGGAGGTCGACCCATTTGCCTATGAGCCCTGGCATCTCTCCGGAGCCGACGGCTGGTCGGTGATCAGCGTTGCGGGCGGTGGTCTCGCCGTTACGCCCGAAGGCTAAGGGACGTCAACGCGGGATCGCTCGGCGTGCTCTCACTCGGGGCCGAGGTGGTAGCCGAGGCGCTTCGGCAGGCGCGACAGCTCGAAGGCGATGCGGTTCGGGCGGCGGCCGTCCTCCTCAGCTTGCTCGCGGCGGACGATCGCCTCGCGGATCGCCCGGGCGCCGAGGTATCGGAATGGCTCCGGCGGGAACGCGCGCGGCGTCGCGCCGACGATCGGCAACGACGCCCACTCGTCGTCGCGAGCTCGACCGGCGGCGAGGGCGGCAAGGATCCGGCCGCCGAGCACGGCCGGTCCGACGCCGTTGCCCGAGTACCCGATCCCGAAGTGGGTCCGCCCGTCGGGCAGCGTCCCGAACCACGGTCGGTGGTCGTCGGTGATGTCGATCGGGCCGCCCCAGGCGTCCTCGATCCGGGACTCGGCGAGTGTCGGGAACCAGCGCCGCAGCCCCTCGGCCGCCCGTCGCGCGGAGCCGGCATCCGACGTGAACGCGGCACCGATCCGCCCGCCGAACCCGGCCCGACCTCCCCCACCGCCGAGGACGATCCGGCCGTCGGGCGTCGTCCGGCCGTAGTGGAGCGTGAACCGCGAGTCGGCGATCCCCTCGCCGCCGGTCCAGCCGACCTCGGCGAGGCGGTCCGGGATCGGCTCGGTGAGGACGACGTAGCTCGACCAGGTCACGAGCCGCCGGCCGAACTGGGGCCAGGCGGCCGCCCAGGCGTTGAGGGCGACGACGACCTGGTCGGCGACGAGGCGCCCGGCGCCCTCGGGCGAGGACGTCGTCACGACCCCGTCCCCGAAGCGCTCGACCCGCGTTCGCTCGTGAATGACGACACCACGCTCGAGGGCGACCCGCCGCAGCCCGCGGGCGAGCGCCGCCGGCTGGACGGTCGCGGCGGTCGGCATGAACGCACCCGAACGGAAGACCGGCGATCGGACCCGGGCCGCGACCTCGTCGGCCGTCAGCGCCCGCCAGCGGTCGCCGAAGCCGAGCTTCGCGCACGCGTCGGTCGCCTCGGTCCACGCCCCGTCCTGGGCCGGCGCCGCGCTGACCGACAGGAAGCCGTTCGACGTCCACCAGGCGTCGATCCCGTTGGCCGCCGTAAAACTCCCGATCTCCTCGATCGCCGCGTCCATCGCCTGCGCCGAACGGACGGCCTCGGCCTCGCCGAAGCGGGCGATGAGCGCCGGCAGCTCGTCCCACCAGCCGGTGACGAAGCCGCCGTTGCGCCCCGACGGGCCGCCGCCGCAGATGTCCTGCTCGACGACAACGACCCGTGCTCCCGGCGCGAGCTCCGTGAGGCGGATCGCGGTCCAGAGTCCGGTGTAGCCGCCGCCGAGGATCGCGACGTCGGCGCGGGTAGTGCCGGCGAGCGGCGGCGCGGCGACGTCGGCGGCGAGCTCCTTCGGCTCCGCCGCGAGCGCCTCGCGCAGCCACCACGAGCGACGTCCGCCCGGCCGGACGCCGCCGAGCGGGTCGGATCGATCGAGTCGGTTCACGCCTCGCGGGGTCACGCCTCGTCGAGCGGCTGCTGGACCGACACCGACCGGCCCTCGGGATCGCGGGTCCAGGCGTGGAGCGTGCCCCACGGCGTCTCCATCGGGCCGAGGACGATCGGGAAGCCGGCAAGCCGGAGCCGCTTGCAAGTGCGCTC
>DASTEU010000249.1:0-6829 GCA_035709325.1 Candidatus Limnocylindrales bacterium
TCTCGTCGGCCGCCGGGCGGGTGGCGCGGGCTGTTGTCCGGGTCGCAACAAGCGTCGGGCGGTCGAGCCGGGACGGCCCGACGGCCTACGGATGTAGCTCATGGCACAACGTGCGTCAACTGGGACGATGCGGCCGGCCGATCCTTCCATGCTTGTTGTCCCGGGCGCAGCAGAGCGGTTCCGACGCCTGGCGTCCGCGCTCGACCGCGTCGCCGCTTGGTCCGCCTGCCACCAAGGGACCGGCGAACCGGCCGGGACGGCGCTTCCCGGGCCCCTCGACCGACGCTGCTCCGCCAGCCGGACCAAGCGACCGGCGAACCGGCCGCGAGCCATCGTGTCGAGCCCCTCAACCGCCGGTTGGTCCGCCTGCCGGACCAAGGGACCGGCGAGCCGGCCGTGATCGCCGCATCCCGGCCCCCCGTTCGTCCGTTGGTCCGCCTGCCGGACCAGGCGCCGCCGAATCTCGGCCCGGGCGGCGAATCCGACGCCACTTCGCCACAACCGCGATGATCTGCGCATGACCGAACCCAGCCGGCCGGGCCTGCTTCCCGGTTGGGACGCCACGGACCCGGCAGGCGCCGCCGCGCCGGAACCGGAGCCCGGCCCGACGCCGCTGGTCGGCTCCACGCCGCCCGGCACGTTCGGGCTGCGGATCCTGGGCGTCAGCGAGGTCACCCGAGCCGTCCGCGACGCGATCCGGGCCGAGGAACGGCTGCGCGACGTCTGGGTCGAGGGCGAGGTCGGGCGAGTGACGGTCAGCTCGGCGGGCCACGCCTACTTCACGCTGAAGGACGAACGCAACGCGATCCAGTGCGTCTGGTTCCGCGACGAACGCGTCCGCTCGGCGTTCCAACCCCAGGCCGGGCTCCGCATCGTCGTCCACGGTCGGGTCGACCTCTTCGAGCCGCAGGGCGCACTCCAGCTCTACGTCGAGTCGATCCAGCCCGCCGGGTTCGGGGACCTCACGCTGCGGTTCGAGGCGCTCAAGGCGCGCCTCGCCGAGGAGGGCCTCTTCGACACGTCCCGCAAGCGTCCGCTGCCGACGCGGCCCGCGACGATCGGCGTGATCACGAGCCCGACCGGGGTCGTGTGGCGCGACGTCGGCAACGTCCTCGCCCGGCGCTGGCCGCTGGCCCGGGTGATCCTGGTCGCCTGCCAGGTCCAGGGCGAGGAGGCGCCAGCGAGCATCGTCGGGGCCTTCCGCCGCCTCGAGCGCTGGATCGAGCAGTGCGGCGCCGAAGGGCGACCCGAGGACGCCCCCCAGGTCACGATCCTCGCCCGCGGCGGCGGCAGCCTCGAGGACCTCTGGTCGTTCAACGACGAACGCGTCGTGCGGGCGGTCGTGGGCCACGCCGTCCCGGTCGTCTGCGGCGTCGGCCACGAGGTCGACGTCACGCTCGCGGACTTTGCCGCCGACGTCCGTGCCCCGACGCCTTCGGCCGCCGCCGAGCTCGTCGTCCCCGACCGCGCCGAATGGGAGAAGGCGTTCCGCCGGGCCGCCGACCGGATCGCGGCGGCGGCGACGGCCCGACTCGCGGCAAGCCGCCGCGAACTGGAGGCGGAACGGCGGGCCCTTGCCCGCCTCGATCCGCTCGCCCAGCTCGCGACGTCCCGCGAGCGGGTCGGGCTGCTCCTCGACCGTGCCGTCCGTGCCGTGGAGGCGGCGATCGGACGGAGACGGGCCACGCTCGACTCGGCGGCCGCGACCGTCCCGCAGGTCGCCACGGCCCGCCTGCGGGCCGCCCGCCTCGAGCTCGACACGGCGTCGGCGGCGCTCGCCGTCCTCGATCCGCAGGCGACGCTCGACCGAGGCTACGCGATCGTCCGCCGAGCGGAGGACGAGCGGATCGTCCGGGCGCCCGATGAGGCGCCTCCGGAGACCCGCCTCTCGGTCCGGCTCGCCCGCGGCGAGCTGGCCGCGACGGTCGACGGACCGGCCGAGCGAGCGTGACCGACATCGTCGTCTTCGGCGCGATCGCGGCCGTCGTCCTGGCCGCCGGGATCGCCCTTGGTATGCTCGTCGCCCCGCGCCTGACCCGCCTGGCCGAAAGCGACGACGAGCCCGAAGACGAGGAATCCGACGACGAACCCAACGACGAGGGATCCGGTGACAAACGAGCCTGACCCGACCGCCGTGACCGGGGCGCCCGCACCTGATGCCGAGATCGCCGATCTGCCGTTCGACGCCGCCTTCGCCGAGCTGCGGACCGCGATCGGGGAGCTCGAAGCCGGCGGCCTGCCGCTCGAGGAGACGATCCGCCGGACCGAACGGGCGGTCGCCCTCCAACGCCACTGCGAACGGCTCCTCGGCGAAGCCGAGCTGCGCGTCCGCCAGCTCGTGGCTCGACCGGGTGGCGGGCTCGAGGCGCGCGAGCTCGCCACCGAGCCCGGCGAGGACACCTGAGCGACGCTCGACTACACTTCCGCGGGTCGCCCCGCCAGAAACGTGCGACTCGCAGCGGACAGGTTTACAATTCGGACCTGGCCCGCGACTCTGCGAAGCGCAGGGTCATCACAGCCGGCGCGTTCGTCGCGTCAATGTTTCGAACCGTACCTGGAGCCCCCGCCGCGTGCCGATCCTCCCGACCCTCGACGATCCGGCCGACCTCCGTGGCCTCACCGAGGCCCAGCTCGAACAGCTGGCCGTCGAGATCCGCGAGACGATCATCTCGACCGTCGCCACGACCGGCGGCCATCTCGGCAGCTCGCTCGGCGTCGTCGAGCTGACGATCGCGCTCCACCGGCTGCTCGAATCGCCGCGTGACAAGATCGTCTGGGACACCGGCCACCAGGCGTATCCCCACAAGCTGCTGACCGGGCGGTACGAGCGGTTCGGTACGCTCCGCCAGCTCGGCGGGGTCGGCGGCTTCCCCCGTCGTTCCGAGTCGGCGCACGACGTCTTCGACGGCGGCCACGCCGGAACGGGGCTCTCGATCGGCCAGGGCCTCGCGACGGCCCGCGACCTGCGCCACGGGCTCGAGCGGATCGCGATCGTCGTCGGCGACGCGGCGCTCATGAGCGGCCTCAGCCTCGAGGCCCTCAACGACATCGGCCAGCGCAAGACGCAGCTGCTCATCGTCCTCAACGACAACGAGATGTCGATCAGCCCGACCGTCGGGGCACTCTCGAAGTACCTCAGCAAGATCAAGCTGTCGGGCGCCTGGCAGGAGGGCAAGACCGCCTACGACCAGCTCGTCGGCAGGATCCCGGTCATCGGCCCGACCGTCCGCGAGCTGAGCCAGCGCCTCCGCTCGTCGGTCGTGAACTTCGCCCAGCCGGGCCGCCTCTTCGAGGACCTCGGCGTGACGTACGTCGGCGTCGTGCCGGGCCACGACATCAAGGCGCTCCTGTCGGTGTTCAGCCGGGCGCTCGAGCTGAGGGGCCCGGTCATCGTCCACGTCCGGACCCAGAAGGGCCGCGGCTTCAGCCCGGCCGAGGCCGACCAGATCGGCTTCCACGGCGCCGCCCTCCCGCCCATGGAGGTGCCGGCGGCGAACGGCAACGGGACGGCCGACGGCATCGGCGTCTCCGCCCTGCCCGCCGAGTCGATGACCGAGGACGCCGCTCCGCCGACCGCTGTCGTCCGCCCGCCGAAGCCCCCGAACTACACCGCGACGCTCGTCAGCGAGCTGATCGAGCTCGCCCGGGAGGATCGCCGGATCGTCGGGATCACCGCCGGCATGCCGACCGGCACGGGGCTCGCCCGGTTCGAGGCCGAGTTCCCCGACCGGTTCATCGACGTCGGGATCGCCGAGCAGCATTCGCTTGCGCTCGCGACCGGCCTCGCGATGGGCGGCATGCGCCCGGTCGTCGCCCTGTACTCGACGTTCCTCCAGCGGGCCTTCGACCAGACCGTCCACGACGTCTGCCAGAACGACCAGCCGGTCCTCATCGCGGTCGACCGGGCGGGGCTCGTCGGCGAGGACGGCACGAGCCACCAGGGGATGTTCACCCTGCCCGCCCAGCGGCAGCTGCCCAATCTCGTCATCGCCTCGCCGAGGGACGAGCAGGAGCTGCGCTCGCTCCTCCGGACCGCGTTCGCCCAGGACCACCCGTTCGCGCTCCACTACCCGCGTGACGCGGGATTCGGCCTGCCGCCGCGGCGGCCGGAGGTCCTGCCGGTCGGCAAGGGCCAGCTGCTGCGCGAGGGGCGAGACCTGCTGTTCGTCGGCTTCGGGCCGATCGTCGCCCGGGCGCTCGAGGCGGCCGACGCGCTTGCCGCAGACGGCTGGTCGGTCGGGGTGATCAACGCCCGCTTCGCGAAGCCGCTCGACGGGGAGCTGATCGTGGCCCAGGCGCACGGCAAGCGGCTCGTCGTCACGTTCGAGGAGAGCGTCGAGAGCGGAGGCTTCGGCGCGGGCGTTCTCGAGACCCTCGAGGCGGCCCGCCTGACCGATCCGGCCCTTCGCGACGTGCCGGTCCGGATCATCGGGATTCCGGGCGGCGGCTTCGTCGACCACGGCTCCGTGAAGGACCTGCGGCGCGTGCTGCGGCTCGACGGAGCCGGCCTCGCGACGCAGGTCCGCGAGACGCTGGACACGCTCGGGCTCGCCGTCCCGGCGCCGGCGCCCGCCCCGGCCGAGGCGGCCGAAGTCTCCGGCTGACGTTCTCGCGGCCCCAGCCTGCGGGGCATCCGCGGGTGAGTCGCGGTGCAGCGGCCTGTGCCACGATAGGCGGGTGAGCCCGACCTCCTCGACCTCGCCGAAGCCGACCCGGCGCGCGCGGGTCCGTCTCGACCAGCTCGTCGTGGAGCTCGGCCTGGCGGAGTCGCGCGCCAAGGCGCAGGCGCTGATCCTCGCCGGACGGGTGCGGGTCGGGGAGGGCGATGCCGCCCGCCTCGATCGCAAGGCCGGCGACCTGCTCGCACCGGACACGCCGCTCGCCGTGACCGAGTCCGAGCCGTACGTCAGCCGCGGCGGCCACAAGCTGGCGGCGGCGCTCGACGCGTTCGGGATCGACCCGGCCGGGCTCGTCTGCCTCGACGTCGGCGCCTCGACCGGCGGCTTCACCGACCTGCTCCAGCAGCGCGGGGCGCGGAGGGTCTACGCCCTCGACGTCGGACGCGGCCAGCTCGCCGAGTCGCTGCGACGCGACGCGCGGGTCATCTCGATCGAGCGGACGAACGCCCGGACACTCGAGGCGGGCAGCCTGCCCGAGGCGGTCGACCTTGCGGTCGTGGACGTCTCGTTCATCTCGCTCGAGCTCGTCCTGGGGCCGGTGGCGGCCACGCTCCGGCGGGGCGCCTCGATCGTCGCGCTCGTGAAGCCCCAGTTCGAGGCCGGCCGGGGACGCACGGATCGCGGCGTCGTGCGCGATCCGGCGGTCCATCGGGAGGTCCTCGAGCGGGTCGTGGCGGCGGCGGCGGCCCGGCGACTCGGCGCCCGCGACGTCATCGGCTCACCGATCCTGGGCCCGCAGGGCAACCGCGAGTTCCTCGTCCACTTCGCACCCGGCCCGGGCTGTGCCGAGATTGGCGAGCGCATCCGCGAGGTCACCGCGGCATGACCGCGAAACGTCTCGGATTCGCCTACAACCCCACGAACGACGCCGCGGTCGAGCTCCGCGAGCGGGCCGGCGGCTGGTGTCTCGTCCGGGGGATCGATCACTGGGCGGCCCAGGCGAACGACTTCGAGACGCTCACGAACGAGCTGCCGACGACCGACCTGCTCGTGGTCCTCGGCGGCGACGGCACGTTCCTGCGGGCCGCCCGGGCCGTCATCGCGGTCGACGTGCCGCTGCTCGGCGTCAACCTCGGCAAGGTGGGCTTCCTCTCGAAGGCGGAGGCGTCGGACCTCGAGACGGTTCTCGGCCGACTCGTCGCGGGCGAGTTCTCGATCGAGGACCGGATGACGCTCGAGGCCCGGATCCTGCCGGCGGGACGGCCCGCCGGCGACGCCGTCCACCACGCCCTCAACGACATCGTCGTCGCCCGCGGGGCGCTCGCCCGCGTCTGCCACCTCGGGGTCGAGATCGGGCCGTCCCACCTTGCGACCTTCATCGCCGACGGCCTCGTGGTCTCGAGCCCGACGGGCTCGACCGGCTACTCGTTCAGTGCCGGCGGGCCCGTCGTCGACCCGCTCAGCCGGAACCTCATCGTCACCCCGATCGCGGGTTATCTCTCGGCGATCCGGTCGGTCGTCGTCAGCCCGCTCCAGACGATCCGCTGCCGGGTCCTCGCGGCCCACGAGGCGCTCGTCAGCATCGACGGTCGCGAGGACGTCCCGATCGGCGTCGGGGACGTCGTCGAGGTCCGGGCGCTCGAGCGGCCGATCCGGCTCGTCGAGCCCGCCGGCTCGCCGCCGTTCTGGGACCTCTTCCGCCAGAAGGTCGAACTGCTTCCGTCGTGAGCGTCGGTCGGCTCCTCGAACTCTCGGTCGCGGACCTCGCGCTCATCGACCGCCTGCGCCTCGAGCTGGCGCCCGGCCTGAACGTGCTCACCGGCGAGACGGGCGCGGGAAAGAGCCTCCTGATCGACGCGCTCGGGCTCGCGACCGGCGCCCGGGCCGACACGAGCCTCGTCCGCCACGGGGCCGAGAGCGCACGGGTGACGGCGCTCTTCGACCGGCTGCCGGAGCCGCTCATCGCCGTCCGCGAGGTCTCGATCTCGGGCCGCTCGACGGCTCGCCTCGACGACGAGGCGGTGACGGCCGCTCGGCTCGTCGACGCGGTCGGGTCGCTCGTCGAGATCCACGGCCAGCACGAGCAGCAGCGCCTCCTCGACGAGCGCCGGCAGCGGGACCTGCTCGACGCGTTCGGCGGTCACCAGGAGCTCCGCGACGCGATGGCCGCCGCCGTCGACCGCTGGCGGGCGAACCGGGCGGCGCTCGCC
>DASTEU010000250.1:0-4857 GCA_035709325.1 Candidatus Limnocylindrales bacterium
CGGCCCGCCGCACAACCTGGTCCTTCACACGTCGCCGCTGCGCGAGCAGGTCGACGCGACGTACCACTGGCACTGGGAGATTCACCCCCGATTGCGCGAGATCGCGGGCCTCGAGCTCGGCACCGGGCTTCCGGTGAACCCTGTCTCGCCCGAGGACGCGGTCGAGGAGCTACTGGGGCGGGTGACGCCGCCCCGATCGGAGGCCCGAG
Source organism: Candidatus Limnocylindrales bacterium (assembly GCA_035709325.1). GTDB lineage: Bacteria > Chloroflexota > Limnocylindria > Limnocylindrales > CSP1-4 > CF-46. The sequence goes on from DASTEU010000250.1 coordinate 210, forward strand.
CCGACGTTCGGGAGGCGACCGGCTGATGGCCGGAACGCCGGGGCGGGGGCGGCGTCACACGGCAGCCACTGACCTCGTCTCTGCCTCATGGAGCGCGCGACGATTGTCGGGCCGCTCCGGTCACCCCGGTTCCGCGGAGGTTTCATGGTCGGCGGGCTCTACGGCGAACTCGGCGCGTGCCGGGGCTGGGCGGGGAACCCGATCGTGAGCGGCGCTTGGGATCGGGAGTCCGCGGGCTCGTTCGTGGAGGAGCTGTTCGGCCGTCACCACGGCGAGATCTACGCGTACCTGATCCGGATGGTCCGGGACCCCGAGCTCGCTGCCGACCTCACCCAGGACGCCTTCGTGAAGGCCTATCGCGCCTACGACACCCTCGAGAAGTCGGAGAACGCCCGGGCGTGGCTCTACCAGATCGCCCACCGCGTCGCGCTCGACCACATCCGCCGCCAGAAGATCGTCCGCTTCATGCCGTGGACCGGCGAATCGCGTGGCAGCTCCCCATCCGCGGAGCACCTGGTCATGGATGCCCGCCTCTCGAGCGATCTCCAGCGGGCCCTCCGGCGGATCCCGGAACGGCAGCGGGCGGCCCTGCTCCTCGCCGAGCTCCACGATCTCACCGGCCTCGAGCTCGCCGCCGCCCTCGGCGTGAGCCACGTTGCCGCGCGGGCGCTCCTGACCCGCGCCCGCGAGAGCCTGCGCCAGGCCCTCGCCGTCGAACGGGCCGCCCAATCGGACACGGGTCTCGCCGCCCGACCGGGGGAGGAACGATGAGCATGCTGGGCGGCCGTGGGGGCCGTCCCGACGACTGGGAATCGCAGCACGCCCGGGCCCGGACACGGGCGGCCGAGCGGCTCGCCGCGCCGCTCGACCCCGATGAGGCGGCCTGGCTCGATGACCACCTGGGTGCCTGCGCCGAATGCGCCGAGATCGCCGACGAGTACGCGGCCCAGCGGCTCCACCTCCGGGCGCTGCGGGACCGTCAACCGGTGCCGCCGCGCGATCTCTGGGCCCGAACCGCCGCGGCGATCGAACGCGAGTCGCAGCGGCGCTCGCGCGGGTCAGGCGTATTGCTGCGCCGTTCCGTCCTCGCTCCAACCGCCATTCTCGCCGGTGCGCTGGTCGTGGCCGTGGTCTATGGGTCGCTGACCTCCTCCCAGCTCCCCATCGGCCCGGCCACGACCACGCCGGGCGTCGCGATTGCCAGCACCTCGGCCACGCCCCAGGAGCCGGCCGGCCCGACGCCGCTCGCCGTGGCACCCCGCGACGTGGCCTACATCAGCGTCGAGGACGGCGACTACCGGGTGAACACGACCCGCGTCGACGAGGTCTGCCCCCCCGAGACCACGTCCTGTGCCACCTCCGAGCCGATCCAGACGGTCGAGATCGGGCCGCTCTCGAGTCCCGCGACCGTGTTCGGATCGGAGGACCGGCCGCTCGTCATCGTCGGCGGCGGCGGCGGCGGCGGATCGGTCGTCGTCGTCGATCCCGATCAGGCGGTCCCCGAGCCGACCGAGCCGCCGGTTTCGAATCCGCTCTCCACAGCCACACCGACCGCGACGCCTTCTTCCTCCCCGACATCGGCCCCAGCCGGGACCCCGGGGCCGGCCGGATCGCCGAGCGAGTTGCCGCTCGCGACACCGACGAGGAGCCCGTTCGCGAGCACCTCGCCGAGCCCCGCACCGGGTGGCGCGGTCGAGATCGCCCGCAACGTGCGCGTCGTCGACACGACGGCCGCGTATGCGCCGGACGGCTCGGCCTTCGCCTTCACCGCGGTCCCCGCCGACGGCTCGCACGGACCGGACATCTACCTCTGGACGGTCGGCGACGAGCAGGCCCACCCGATCACGATCGATCACCGCTCGGTCTTCGGCTCGTGGTCCGGCGACGCGATCGTCGGCAGCACCGTCCGGCTGGCCGGCGACGTCCACGAGCCCGCGGCGTTCGTGCTGCCGAGCGGCGGCGCCGAGCGGACCTTCCTGCCCGAGACGGGCCTCGCCTGGCGGCCGGTCGTCGACCCGACGGGTGGCTCCGCGGTGTACTGGTCCGGGACGCTCGCCCCGACCGCCGACGGGCCGGGCTGGACGACGGCCGCCGGCGCGCTCGTCATCGGCCGCTGGAGCGAACGCGTCGGACGGTCGTCCGACGCCGAGCCGACGCCGCCCGGCGATGATCAGTCGAAGGAGCGGGCGGAGACGACGATCGCGGTCGGCCCGCTCCGCGACTGGGATGTCCGCTGGGACGAGTCCGGCGAGCGGCTCGCGGTCTGGATCGCGGACGCCGACGATTCGTCGATCGGCCGATTGAGCCTCTACGTCGTCGACCCGTTCGACGGCCGGATCGATCTCGCCAACCCAGCGCTCGTCGACGAGCCGGCCCTCGCCGGGTTCTCGCTGGCTGACGGCCGGCTCGCGTGGGCCAAACCGGCCGGCGAATCGGGCCGCACGAGCCGCGTCAGGATCCTGACCTGGACCGACGACGGGTTCGGCCAGATCGAGAGCGCCACGGGCGACTTCATCCTCATTCGCTGAGGCCGGCCGCGCCTGGGTCGGATCGGCCGCGCTGTACGTGACGCCCCGAATCGTCGTATCGTTCGCGGATCGTGCGACCCAAGCATCTGGTCGCGGGCGCGGTCCTCACCGCCGCACTCGCCCTGGTCGCGCAGCCGAACCTCGCAGGCTCGCGGAGCCCCAGCTCAACGAGCATCATCGACCCGGCCGCGTTCCAGCCCATCCAGGTCCCCGCGATCGTCACCGGACGTCAGCAGACGATCCGACCGCTCGACCCTGCCTTCGAGTCGGACGGCCGCGTCGACCCCGCGGCGGTGTTCACGCAGCCGGGCAGCGAGCCGCAGCGGGTCGTCGGCCGCCCGGCCGTCGAGCAGCCGCCTGCTCGAGGAGGTTCGGCGCTCAAGCCGCCGCGCTACACGATCAGCGGCATCGCGACCTTCTATCACAACGGCACGACCGCGATGCGCCTGCCGCGAGGCACGACCGTCATCATCTGCGGAGACGGCGGCTGCATCGAGCGGACGATCAGCGACTACGGGCCGGTCGCGGGAACGGACCGGATCGCCGACCTCTACGTCGCCGACTTCTTCGACATCTGCGGCTGCCCGTCGTGGTCGGGCACGACCTGGGTGACCGTGTCGGTCTACTGACCGGGGTCGTCCGTGTGGTTCAGCCCCAGCGCTCGCGGAGGCGCGGCAGGATGTCGCGGGCGTAGGCGTTGATGAAGCGAGTCTGGTTGTTGCCCGGGCCGTGGAACACGAGGTGGGTGAAGCCGGCCTCGATGTAGGGCCGGAGCTGCTCCACGTGTTCGTCGGGATCGTCTGAGACGAGCCAGCGCGTCGCCGCCTGCTCGATCGACAGCTCCGAGGCGAGGCGCTCCATCTCGCGCGGGTCGTCGACGCCCATCTTCTTCTCGCCCGACAGCGCGAGTGCCGCCCAGATGCCGCAGTCGGCCAGCGCCCGCTGCCGGTTGTCGTCGTAGGAGACCTTCATCTCGATCATCTTCTCGACCACGTCGGTCGATCGACCGGCCTTCTCGGCGCCCTCGGCGACCGCCGGCAGGAGCGTGTCGGTATAGAGCTCCATGCCCTTGCCCGACGTGCAGATGAAGCCGTCGGCGACGCGCCCCGCGAGGCGGGCGGCGGCCGGCCCCGACGCCGCGATCCAGAGCTCGACGGGCGTCTCGGGCTTGTCGTAGATCGTGGCGTTGTCGGTCTTGAAGAACTGGCCGTCGAACGTCACGAAGTCGCGGCTCCAGAGCTCGCGGATCAGCTCGGTCGCCTCCTTGAGACGAGCGAAGCGCTCCTTCTGGTCCGGCCACTCGATCCCGAGCGGTACCTCGTTGAGCGACTCGCCGGTCCCGACGCCGAGCACGACGCGCCGCCCCTCGGCGAGCATCGCGGTCGTGGCGAGGGCCTGGGCGACGATCGCCGGGTGGTAGCGGAACGAGGGCGTGAGCACGCTCGTCCCGATCGTGACCTTCTGCGTCCGGGCCGCCAGCGCACCGAGCCACGCGAAGGCGTTCGGGGCGTGGCCGTTCGTATGGCGCCACGGTTGGAAGTGGTCGCTGACGAAGACGCTGTCGAAACCGGCCCGCTCGGCGTGGATCGCGAAGGCCAGCAGGTCGCGCGGGCCGAACTGCTCGGCGGATGCCTTGTAGCCGAGGGTCAACATCGGGTTGGGCAACTCCTGGGAGTGGGGCTGGACGCCTCCAATGTTCGCCGAGAACGGTCGATCGCGTGGGGCGGCGCGGACTCCGCGCTCGACGCCGTCTCGCGCCCCGGCGTCCGGCGGCTCGTGCGCCCGCCGCCAGGCGCCCCGATGGGCCGACGATATTCCGTGGAGGCGTACCGGGCGGTCCAAGAGACACGACGGCCCCGTTCTGCCCGCTGGATATCAGCCCGGCGAATATTCAGCGGCCGGGTAAGGCATCCCGAACGGATCGTGCCGCCGACTACGCCTCCTTGGAATATTTCGGCGCCGGTCCGGACGGCGCGGGTCGGGGGGAACGGACCCGGCCGGACGGTGCGGGCGGCGCCAGGGCCGCGGGCCGGGCCGCCGGCCCCGGGCGCCGAGATGGGGGGCGGGAGCGTCCCCTCGGGCGTCGGAGCGCCTGCGGTATCCTTGCGCCGACCCATCGC
>DASTEU010000251.1:0-2220 GCA_035709325.1 Candidatus Limnocylindrales bacterium
GATCAGCCAGGGCACGCTCCAGTCGATCTACGAGTACGAGTCGCTCATCGCCGAGCTGACGGGCCTCGACGTCGTCTCGGCATCGCACTACGACGGGGCGGCCGCCACGGCGGAGGCCGCCCTCATGACCTGTCGCCAGACGAGGCGGGCGCGGGTCCTCGTCTCGGCCGCCGTCCACCCTCACTACCGCGAGACGATCCGGACGTATTTCGCCGGCCGGCTCGAGGTCGACGAGGTCCCGGTCGCAACCGAGGGCGAGGCGGCCGGCACGACCGATCTCGCCGCGCTGGAGGCGCTCCTCGGCGACGCCGAGCGGCCCGTCGCGGGCGTCCTGTCCGCCCAGCCGAACTTCTTCGGCCTGCTCGAGCCGATGGCCGCCATCTCGGAGATCGCCCACGCCGCCGGCGCGCTGTTCGTCGCGGTCGTGGAGCCCGTCTCGCTCACGGTCCTTGCGCCGCCGGGCGAATACGGCGCCGACATCGCAGCAGGCGAGGGCCAGCCGCTCGGAATCGCGCCGCAGTACGGTGGCCCCTACCTCGGCATCCTCGCCGCCACCGACGCACTCGTCCGGCAGATTCCCGGCCGCCTCGTCGGGATGACGACCGACCTCGACGGCCGGCGGGCGTATGTCATGACGTTACGCGCGCGCGAGCAGGACATCCGGCGGGATCGGGCGGCCAGCAACATCTGCACGAACCAGGCGCTCCTCGCGCTCGCCGCCTCGATCTACGTCGCGACGCTCGGGCCGCACGGCCTGCGCGACGTGGCGGCGACCGGCGCGGCCCGGGCGGCCGAGCTCGAGGCGGTCCTGGCCGCCGTCGGGGTCGAGCGCCTCCACCCGGGACCCTATCTCAACGAGTTCGCGGTCCGGGTGGCGGGCGCCCGCGACGTCCACCGACGGCTCCTCGAGCGGGGCTTCCTCGCCGGGCTCGCCCTGGCCGACGTCGCCCCGGGCGATCCGGCCCTCGAGGACGCACTCCTCGTCTGCGCCACGGAGGTGACGACGAGCGAGGAGATCGCCCGATTCGCCGGCGCCGTCGAGGACGTCCTGGCCGGCCGGCCGCCGGTCGCGGTCGAGGCCGGGGCGGGGGCGGAGCGACCGCGCCGCGAGCGCCGCCAGACCGCGGGAGCGCCCCGATGACCGTCGTCGGGGAGCGCCTCCAGCCCACGATCTTCGAGCGGTCGCGGCCGGGCCGCGGCGGCGACAAGATCCCCCACCCGCCGAAGGACGCCCTCGAGCGGATCCCGGCCGCCGCCCGGCGCTCGACCCCGCCGGCCCTGCCCGAGCTCAACGAGCCGGAGGTCGTCCGCCACTACGTCAACCTCAGCCACCTGAATTACTCGATCGATTCGGGCTTCTACCCGCTCGGGTCGTGCACGATGAAGTACAACCCGAAGCTCAACGAGTGGGCGGCCCGGCTGCCAGGCTTCGCGAGCCTTCACCCGTTCACGCCCGACGAGGCGGCCCAGGGCACCCTCCAGCTCCTCTGGGAACTCGAGGGCATCCTCGCCGAGGTCAGCGGCATGCGGGCGGTCAGCCTCATGCCGGCCGCCGGCGCCCAGGGCGAGCTGTGCGGAATCCTGATGATCCGGGCATACCACCACAGCCGCGGCGACACCGATCGCGACGAGGTCCTCGTGCCCGACTCCTCGCACGGGACGAACCCGGCGACCGCCTCGATGGCCGGCTTCAGGACGATCACGATCCCGTCCGCCGCGGACGGCGGCGTCGACGTCGATGCGTTCCGGGCCGCGCTCGGGCCGCGGACCGCCGCGGTGATGATCACGAACCCCTCGACGCTCGGCCTGTTCGAGCGGCGGATCGGCGAGCTCCTCGACGAGGTCCACGCCGCCGGCGCGCTGGCCTACATGGACGGCGCCAACCTCAACGCGATCATGGGCCGCTTCAAGCCCGGCGAGGCCGGCTTCGACGTCATGCATTTCAACGTCCACAAGACTTTCTCGACGCCGCACGGCGGCGGCGGCCCGGGAGCCGGCCCGGTCGGGGCGGGCGAGACGCTCCTGCCGTTCCTGCCGGCGCCGCGGGTCCTGCGGGCCGACGACGGGACGTTCCGCCTCGAGCGGCCCGGCGAGCGACCGAGCTCGATCGGTCGCCTCCGCAGCTTCGTCGGCAACACCGGCGTCCTCGTCCGGGCCTACGCGTACCTGCGGGCCCACGGCGGCCCCGGCCTGCGCCAGGTCAGCGACGACGCGGTCCTT
>DASTEU010000252.1:0-20513 GCA_035709325.1 Candidatus Limnocylindrales bacterium
GTACAGTGCCGTGGCTTCCACGAACCTGCCCGGAACGGCGAGCGCGCGTCCGGCAAGCCCGGCCGCGTCGGCCGGCCCAGATCGGGGGTCGTCACGATTCATCACCGCGAGACACGCCGCCGCCTGCCCGGGACGGCGATCCGATGAGCGCCCCAGCCGCGATCACGGCGGAAGGACTCGTCAAGATCTATCGCTCTCGAAAGAACGAGGTCCATGCCCTCGACGGCATCGACCTGGCCGTCGGGGAGGGGACGGTCCTCGGCCTGCTCGGCCCGAACGGGGCCGGGAAGACGACCGCGGTCAGGATCCTCGCGACCCTCCTCAAACCCGATGCCGGCCGGGCGACCGTGGCCGGCTTCGACGTCGTCCGCCAGCCCGACGAGATCCGCCGCGTCATCGGCCTGTCCGGGCAGTACGCCGCGGTCGACGAGAACCTCACCGGCCGCGAGAACCTTTGGCTGTTCGGTCGGCTCTACCAGCTGCGCTCACGCGAGGCCCACCGGCGCGCCGACGAGCTGCTCGTCCAGTTCGACCTGTCCGACGCGGCCGACCGGGTCGTGAAGACCTACTCGGGCGGGATGCGCCGCCGGCTGGACCTCGCCAGCGCCCTCATCGGGCGGCCCCGCCTGCTGATCCTCGACGAGCCGACGACCGGCCTCGATCCGCGCAGCCGCCTCGGGATGTGGGACGTGATCCGGGGCCTCGTCCGCGAGGGCGTGACGCTCCTTCTCACGACCCAGTACCTCGAGGAGGCCGACGAGTTGGCCGACTCGATCGCGGTCGTCGACCGGGGCCGGATCATCGCCCGCGGGACCGCCGACGAGCTCAAGTCACAGGTCGGTGGCGAGCGGATCGAGGTCGTCGTCCGGGACCGGACGGCGATCGGGCCGGCCCGCGAGCTGCTCGCCCGCGACGCCGGCGAGGACACGACGCTCGACGAACACACCCGAAAGCTGACCGTGCCGGCCCACGGCGGCGCCCAGACCCTCGTCCAGGTCGTCCGCGACTTCGACGAGGCCGGCATTCACATCGACGACATCGCGCTTCGCCGGCCGACCCTCGACGATGTCTTCCTGGCGCTGACGGGCCACGCCGCCGAGGAGTCGCCCGAGACCGACGAGGCGCCCGCAGGGAGGCCCCGATGACCGCACCTTCGACGACGGCTCCCCGAGGCGGGCTGCGTGCGTCCGTCACCGACGGCCTGCTCGTCGGCTGGCGCAACCTCAAGCGGGTCCCCCGCATCCCGGAGCTGGCGATCTTCGCGATTCTCCAATCGATCATGTTCGTCCTGCTGTTCGCGTTCGTCTTCGGCGGCGCGATCCCGATCCCGGGCGGCGGCGACTACAAGGTCTTCCTCATGCCGGGCATCTTCGCCCAGACGATCGTCTTCGCCGCGGCGACGACGGCGATCGGCATGACCGACGACGTGAACAAGGGGATCATCGACCGCTTCCGATCGCTGCCGATGTCGCGTTCCGCCGTGCTGACGGGGCGGACCTTCTCCGACGTGATCTACAACGCGGGCATCCTCGTGGTGCTGATGGTCACGGGCTACGTGATCGGCTGGCGGGTCGAGAGCATTCCGGCGCTTGCCGCCGGCTTCGCCCTCCTGCTGTTCTTCGCGTACGGCATGGCCTGGCTCGGCGTCTGGCTCGGCCTCAACGTGCCGACGGTCGAGGTCGGCCAGCAGGTGATCTTCACGGTCCTGTTCCCGATCACGTTCATCTCGAACGTCTTCGTCCCGCCGCAGGCCCTGCCGACCTGGCTTCAGCCGGTGGCCGAGTGGAACCCGACGAGCACGCTAACGGCCGCCCTCCGCGAGATGTGGGGCAACCCGAGCCCGACGGCCTCGAACAGCTTCGCGGCGCAGGAGCCCGCGCTCGTGACGATCATCTGGGTCGTCGTGTTCATCGCGGTCTTCGCCCCGCTCGGCGTGCGCCGGTACCGCTCGTTGAGCCGCTGATCCGGTCACCCGTTCGGCGCCCGCCGGGGATCGCTCATACTCGACCGGTGCACCGCGCCTGGCTCTCCCGCGATCCGACGTCTGCCGCCCGGCGGGCCGCGACGCCCGTCCAGCGCCTCGACGCTGCCTCGGCGCCGACCCGCTCGGGCTCGATCGGCCGGCACGTGATCGAAGGGCTCGATCCCGGCCGCCTCCCGGTCCGCGCCCGGGCGACGGCCCTCGCGGACATCGGCGCCGCGGCCGGCAACGGCGCGGTGGTCGAACTCGTCACGCGGGCCCGGACCGACTTCCCGCTCGACCCGCCGCAGGGCGTCCGCGAGATCCGGCGGACCGGCGGCGGCGGCCAGCTCGGCCACTGCCGGACGTTCATGCCCGCCGACCCGCCGCTCTTCCGCCTCGGCGACCCCGAGACCGTCGAGGGCGGCGTCGGGATCCGGCCGCGACGGACACGCGCCCCGGAGTTCGACTTCCACGTCCGCTATCCGACGCCCGGCCGGCATCTGCTCTACGAGAGCCGGACGGCCGAAGGGGCCGAGGCGAACATCTGGCTCGACGTCTCGTCCGACTGGTCGAACCGCCTCAAGGGCGGCGAGGAGGAACACGTCGAGGACCAGTCGATCGCCCGGGACCAGACGTGGGGCCGGGTCACCGCAGCCGCGAACCGCCTTGCCGACGGCCCGCCGATCGTCGCTCCCTCTCCCGACGAGGCGCGTCGCGCGGCGTGGGCCCGGTTCGTGGACTCGCTTCCGCCACTCCTCCGGCCCGACGGCACGGAGCCGACCGAGGAGGCTCAGCTCGCGACGTGGGGACCGGAGGTCCGGTCGTCGGTCTTCCGGCAGCTCGTCGGCGAGAGCAAACGAGCAAGGGACGACAGCCAGTGGCACACGCCGAGCGCCGATCTCGACCACATGGAGGGAGCCGCCGAGATCCGCGTCGTCGGGGACGGCAACTCGCGGATCCCGGGGCCGCGGCCGCCGGAACTGATGCAGGCCGCCTGGGACCGGCTGGCGTCGGCGGCGGGCAGTCCTCGAGGCAGCGGCGAGGAACGGCGTGGGGGAGGTGGGCGGCGGCGCTGAGGGCGCCGACGGCACGTCTTCGTCGCTCGGGATATCGTCCTCCGGGCTGCCCGCCCCGCGAAGGAGCGCTCGATGACCACCCAGACCTCCTACAGCTTCGGCACTCGCCTGGCCGGGTCCGTGGCGGACCACCGACCGGCCGTCGAGGCGGCCCTCAAGGCCGAGGGCTTCGGCGTCCTGACCGAGATCGACGTCCAGGCCACGCTGAAGGCAAAGCTGGCCGTCGACGTGGCGCCGTACGTGATCCTCGGCGCGTGCAACCCGCCGCTCGCCCACCGGGCGCTCGAGGCCGAGCCCTCGGTCGGGGTCCTGCTGCCGTGCAACGTCGTGCTGCGCGAGGTCGGCCCCGACACGATCGTCGAGGCGATGAACCCGATGGCGGCCCTCGGTATCGTGGACAGCGCCGGCGTGCAACCCGTCGCCGAGGAGGCGACCGTCCGCCTGCGGCGGGCCATCCGAGCCCTGGACGAGGGGATCTCCCGGAGCGAAGGCTGAGCCGATCCCTCCGCGCGGACGCCGCGGACGCGCCTCGTCACCAGACGGTGAGTTGCCAGATCGCCGGGTCAAGCAGGTCCGGCATGCCGCCAACCTCGGCGAACAGGGCCGCCGCCCGCCGTTGATGCTCCATCGAGTCGCCCTGCCGGCCCGCGGCGTGGAGGACGTCCGCCAGGTTGTTCTCGATCGCGGCCTCGAGGTGACGCGAGCCGGACTCACGGCTCTGCTGCAACGCCGTCTCGAGGAGGCGGACCGCGGCGTCGTGCTCTCCGGCGGCGGCTTCGGCCAGCGCCAGCGCGTTCGCCGCCGCGATGGCCAGTCCGGCGTCGGTGCCCAGGCCGGCGAGCTCGAGGCTCCGTCGGAGCGACGTGCGGGCCGCCTCGAGCTCGTTGCGGGCCAGCGCAACCAGACCCGCGACCCGTTCCGTCGCCGCGACGGCCGCCTGGCTCCCGGTCGCGATCGCCCGGCGGCGCGCATCAGCGGCAAATGCGGCGGCGGCCCCCAGGTCGCCCATGCGCATCGCCACGAGGCCCCGTTCGGCAAGGGTCGCCGCAGCCAGTCGATCGTCCACGCTGCCGGCCGGGCCGGAAAGCGCCGCTTCGAGGTGGCTCGCAGCCGTCTCGAGGTCGCCCCGCCGACCGTGCGCGCGCCCCAGCTCCAGCTCGATGGCCGGCACCTCCACCGGTTCCCCGAGGGCCGCGGCTGCCTCGAGCGCCCGGATCCCTTCGACGTAGTCGCCGACGAGGACGCGGACCTCCCCGAGGGCCCGTTGAACGGTTCCGGGCCGCGGATGGTCGAGCGCCAGGGCCGCCTCGTAGTGGGCGATCGCGTCCCTGGGGGCCAGGAGGCCGCGCGCGAGGTCGCCCGCGAGCGCGTAGAGATCGGCGGCCGCCTCGGCCCGCCCGGCGCTCGTCTCGTGACCGGCTGCGAGGACCGCCAGCTCGAGTCGCTCGCGTGCGTCACGTGGATGACCCGATCGAAGCACGTCGGCCACGCGGCGGTGCAGGAGTCGCCGGCGGGCGAGGCTCGTCCGGTCATAGGCGCCGTCACGGAACGCGGCGTGGCCGAACTCGTACCGGACGTCCCCGCCGTCCGTGCCCAGCTCGCGGATGAGGCCGCGCCGGAGCAGTTCGTCGAGGCCCTCGATCACCTCCTCCTCGGACCGCCCGCTCCCCTGGCGGACGATTCGGAGATCGAAGGACCGACCGATGACCGCGGCCGTCGACAGCACCTGGCGGGCCACGTCGCCGAGGGTCGCGATTCGATCGCCGACGAGCGCGCGGATCCCGCTGGGTAGTGCGGCGCCACGCTCGGTGCCCGACCCCAGCGCCTCGACGAGGTAGAGGGGAAGACCCTCCGACTCCTCGTACAGGTCGGCGACGAAGGCCTCATCGTCGGCGGCTGCGGGCAGCACCCGGTGGACGAGCTCCCCCACGGCAGCGAGGCCCAGGCGGCCGAGGGTGACCAGGGTCGTCGAAGGGTGCCGCTCCACCGAATCGACGAAGGCGCGCGTCCGTTCGCCGACGTCCTCGGGACGCCATGCGAGCAGGACGAGGATCCGTCGCCGCTCGAGGCGACGCAACAGGTAGCCGAGCACCTCGAGGGTCGAGGCGTCGACCGATTCCACGCCGTCGAGCCAGAGCACCCCCGCAACGGGGCCCTCGAGGAGCGCGTCAACGGTGGTGACGAGCCCGTCGAGGAACGCCAGATGGGACGCGATCGTCGGCTGGCTTCGATCGGGCGAGGGCGCGTCGAGTGCATCGAGTCCCAGCCGGGCAAGCTCGCGCCGGGCCGATGGCGGCAGCGCGGCGAGCCGCCGATCGGCGTCCGCTCCGGTGAGGCCTGAGCGGAGCAGCGCCAGCATCGATCCGAAGGCGATGCCTTCCTCGCCGGAGTACGGCGACGCCGCGAGGGCCCGGCCGCCCGCCGACCTGATTCGGGCGACGATCGTCGAACCCAGCCGCGTCTTGCCGATCCCGGCCTCACCGACGAGGGCGACGACGCATCCGCTCGTTGCCGCCCGATCGTGTGCAGCGAGCGCCGTGCGCACACTCTCGTCCCGACCGACGAGCGGAAGGTCGGTCACGTTCGGTCTCGTTGCCGCGGTCCCGTCGAGGCGGATCGCGTCGCGGGCATCGGACGGCACGAGCGATCGTGCCTCGAACGTCCCGGTTCGGATCTGCTCGTACAGCGCCGTCGTCTCGGGGAGCGGGGCGACGCCCAGTTCCCGGTCGAGGACGGCGACGCACTCGCGGTACTGCTGAACGGCCGCCGCTGGCTCGCCGGCCGTCGCGTGGATCGTCATGAGCAGGCGATGGGCGGGTTCGTGGAGGGGATCGAGCTCCAGCCACCGCCGCCCCGCCCTGACCGCGCGATCCCACGCCCCCTGCCGGGACATGACCGCGCCCAGGCGCTCGAGGATCGTCGCCAGGTCGCGGCGGTGGAGATCCTGTTCGCTCCGCTGCCAGTCGTCGAACACATCGCTGTCGCGCAGGTGGAAGCCGTCCATGAAGTCGCCTCGATCGAGTGCGGCCGCCGCCTCGAGCGTGGCGACGCAGGCGGCGCAGGCCGCGTCGGATCCGGGGTGATCGTGCGCCCGAACCGTGGCGACCGCGTGGCGGAAGGCGGTCACGTCCGCGTCGACCCGAGCGGCCTCGACCGAGACGCTGGTCCGGTCGATCCGGAGGGCCCCTGCCGTCGCGCCGTTGAGCACCGAGAGCGTGCGCCGCAACGCCCCGCGAGCGCCGTCGTCGTCCGAATCCGGCCAGAGCAGCGTCGCAAGCGACACCCGGCTCGCCGGCCGGTCGGTCACGACGAGATAGGCGAGAAGCGCGAGCGCCTTGCGCGTGTCGACGCGCAGCGGCGACCCGTCGAACCGGACGTCGACGGGTCCGAGGAGCCGAACTTCGAGCGCAGGATCGGCCATCGACGCAACGGTAACGCCAGACCGACAGATTCCGTAACGGAATCCGGACGGCTCGATGCTGAACTCAGGGCGTCGACGCGTCGAGGTGGCGCGGGACAACTGCGGAGGCACCACGATGGAGACCTCGTTTCGGCATCCAGGCCGGCCGTTCGAGCCGGCAACGCTCCGCCCCGGAGCCCTGCTGTCGGTCCTTGCCCTCGCCCTGACGCTGCTCGTCGGCGTCCTGGCCGGCTGGCAGGCGCACGCGTTCATCGAGACGTCGGGCGTCCCGGTGGCGAATGCCGCCGCGGACACCAGCTACGACGTCGTCGAGCAGACCAGGGCCGGCATCCTGTTCGGGTCCGCGACGGACTCGAGCTACGACGTCGTGGAACGGGCCAGGGCGGGGATCGTCCTTCCCACGACGACCGACACGAGCTACGACGCGGTCGAGCGATCGCGAGCCGCCTGGCCCGGACGGTAGATCGAAGGCCCGACGGCTGGCATGCTTGCGGACACGCCTCGGGAAACCGCCCGCAACGCTTCCGACGGAGGCAGAACATCGTGACGGCCACGGGCATCGCGTCTGAACCCGCCCGAACGCGTCGTCGGCACGCCGCGCAGGAGCGCCGGCCGGGGAGCAACGACCGGCCGGCGCTCGGCGTGCCCCGCGACTCCGACGCGGCACGTTCTCGGCTCGGCTCGCCGCGGGACCGGATCGCCGGCGGGGTTGCCATCGCGTACGTGCCCGGGACCGTCTCATGAGGGCCGTCGGGACCGGGACGGCCCTCTGGTTTGCCACGGTCGGCGGGACCGCGGTGCTGGGCTGGATCGCCGTCCTCATTACCGTGCCGATCCTTGTCATCCTGGCCTTCGATGCCCTCGTCTTCTCGACGACGGGCTTGCTGATCGTTCGACGACAAGCCGGCAACCGCGTGGGATGGCTGCTGCACGCGGCCGGGCTGGCGATCGTGGTGACCTTCTCGGGGTTCGCGCTCGGTGCGGTGCTGTACCTGGAGCGCGGCGCGACGGACCCATTGGCCATGCTGTTCGGATGGCTCGGGTCCATGAGCTTCTACCCGACGTTCATGTTCTTCGGTCTGATCGGCCTGCTCTTTCCCGACGGCCGCCTGCCGAGCGCCCGCTGGCGGCCGATCGTCGGGGTCACGATTGCCGTGACGACGTTGAGCGTCCTCATCGTGGCCGTGGCGCCCGGCGCAGTGGGGACGGACCTCGCGAACAACCCATTCGGGATCGACAGTCCCCTCGTCGCGGCTACCGCCGGTCCGGCAATGGGCGCGGCGACCCTTGGGACCTTCGGCATCGTCGCGCTCGGTGCCATCGCGGTTGCCTCGCGGTTCCGTCGTGCGCGGGGCGAGACCCGCCAGCAGCTCAAGTGGTTCCTTGCCGCGGTCGCCGCCTTCGCGGCGCTGCTCCCGTTGAGCTTCGTCGACACGGCCTTCATGGCCGCCGCAGGCGGGTGGACGGTGTTCGACCTGCTGTCGGTCGGCGGGTTGGCACTGCTGCCGCTCGCGATCACCGCCGCCGTCCTGCGATATCGCTTGTATGACATCGATCGGCTCATCAGCGCCACCTTGGCGTGGGCGGCCGCCACGTCGGTCGTGGGCGCGGTCTTCGTCCTCGGGGTCGTCGCATCCCAGGCCCTGCTCGCGAGCGTGACCCAGGGCGACGTCGTCTCGGTCGTGGGTTCGACGCTGATCGCGGCCACGCTCTTCCAGCCGATCCGCACGCGGATCCAGGCGACCGTCGACCGCCGGTTCCACCGTGCCCGCGTGGATGCAGAGGCGACGGTCGATGGCTTCGTGACGCGGCTTCGATATCAGGTGGACCTGGAGGCAATCCGAGGCGACACTCTCCAGGTGGTCGCCGATGCCGTCGCGCCGGCCGGCGCGACCGTCTGGATCAAGACGCGCGGGCGCGCCCGATGAGCCGGCCGATCTCGGTTCTCCTGATTGGCGCCTCGCTCGGCCTCTCCCTCGGGGTTTCGATCGCGATGGATGCCGTCCTGCTCGCGACCGGCACGGAGACCCCTGCGTCGATCCTCGGGGCCGTGCTCCTGTTCAACGCCACCGTCATCGTCCAAGCGGTCGTCGGCAGCGTCATCGAGTGGCGCCGGCCGGGTCACACGATCGGGCGGTTGCTGCTCTTGAGCGGACCGCTGTACGCGCTGCTCGCCGCCGGATGGGTCGCCGCGGAACCCCTGCAGCCTCTCGTCGATCCCGGCGTCTATGGCGTGCTCAACTGGCTCGGATTGCTGCTCTCGTTTCCGGGCGTGGCGATCGTCGCCGGCTGGCTGCCGCTGCTGTTCCCGACCGGGACGCTGCCCGGCCGCCGGTGGCGGCTCCCGGTCGCCCTGCTCGTCGTGCTCTCGGGCATCGGTCTCGTCGCGTGGGCCGTGCGCCCGGGCCCGCTGGTCGAGGGAGTCGACTCCGACAACCCGTTCGGCGTGGCCGGCTGGCCGCAGGTCCTCCAGCCGTTCATCGACCTGCTTCCCCTCGAGCTGATCGGTCTCTTCGTCCTCGCGGTCGCCGGGCTCATCGCAAGGTACCGGCGCGGAGATGGGATCGAGCAGCTCCAGATCCGCTGGCTCCTGGCGGCCCTGACCGTCGCCGTCGTCGGGTTCGTCGGCGTGGTCGTCGAGCGGGGTGTCCGGAGCGACGACGGGCCGCTGATCTCGAGCGTCGTCGCCTACATCGGCATCCTGGCGATGCCGATCGCGATCGGCATCGCGGTCACCCGCCACCGGCTCTACGCGATCGACCGGATCATCAGCCGGACGCTCGGCTGGACGTTCACGTCCGCGGCGGTGCTCGCGGTCTTCGCGACCGGCCTCGTCGCACTCCAGACGGTCCTCGCCGACGTCACCGGGCGGGGCACGATCCCGATCGCCGCCTCCACGCTGATCGCGGCAGCGCTGTTCCAGCCGCTCCGGCGGCGGGTCCAGGCGGCCGTGGATCGCCGGTTCGACCGCGCGACGTACGATTCGCAGCGGATCGTGGCCGCGTTTGCCGGACACCTTCGCGATGAGGTCGATCTCGATCGGATCCGCGACCGAATCGGACTGGTGACCGGGGAGACGGTTCGTCCCGCGACGATCGGGATCTGGTTGCGTCGGCCCGACGAGGCTCGGCGCCGATCGGCCGGGACGCCGTAACGATGTCCGGACGATCGCGTCGCATGATCGGCCGCATGACCGCACTCGCCCAGCCCGTGCGCCGCTGGTTCGGCCGATCCGACACCACGGTTCGGGCCGCCACTCAGTCGCCTCACGTCGAGATCGTGCCCGGCGCCGCCGTCGAGATTCCGGAGACCGACCCGCTGTTCGCCTATCTCCAGGGAGCCTCGGGGCCGGTGGACCTCGGCCGACTCGAACTCGACTCGGCGGCCCTGGACGAGCTTCGAGCGAGCGGCGTGGCGCTCGTCGTGCCGCTGGTCACGCAGGGTGAGCTGATCGGCACGCTCAACCTCGGCCCCCGCCTGTCGGAGCAGGAGTACTCGTCCGACGACCGGCGCCTGCTCGCGACGCTCGCGGCGCAGGCCGCGCCCGCGATTCGGGTGGCCCAGCTCGTTCGCGAGCAGGCGGCCGAAGCCGCCGAGCGGGAGCGGTACGAGCAGGAGCTCAGGGTGGCCCAGCTGATCCAGCAGCAGTTCCTGCCGCGGGACCTGCCGCGCCTGGGCGACTGGCAGGTCGCCGCGTATTACCGGCCGGCACGCGTGGTCGGCGGCGACTTCTACGACTTCATCGAACTCGACGAGGGTCGGATCGGCCTGGTCGTCGGCGACGTCACCGACAAGGGCGTTCCGGCTGCCCTGGTCATGGCCCGGACGCACTCGATCCTCCGCGCGGAGGCCCCGCGGCTCGTCACGCCCGGTGCCGTCCTCGCCCGCGCGAACGAGCTGCTCGTTCCCGAGATGCCGGCCAAGATGTTCGTCACCTGCCTGTACGGAATCCTCGAGCTCGCGACCGGTCGGCTCGTGTTCGCCAACGCCGGGCACAACCTGCCGTACGTCCGGCGCGGCCGAGAGATCGTCGAACTCCGCGCGACCGGCATGCCCCTCGGGCTTATGCCCGGCATGGTCTACCAAGAGACCGAAGCGTTGCTCGAGCGCGGCGACGCCTTGCTGCTCCATTCCGACGGGCTCGTCGAGGCCCACGATCCACGGCGCGACATGTTCGGGTTTCCCCGGCTCCGGGAGGCGATGGCGAACGATCGCGACGGGGCCGAACTGCTCGACGGCCTGCTGGACCGGTTGCACGAGTTCACCGGCCAGGGCTGGGAGCAGGAGGACGACATCACGCTCGTGACCGTTCGCCGGGCTCTCGGCGAGCGGCACTCCGTCGAGCTGGAGGCGGGAGGGTCCGATGGCGTTGCCTCGCCAACGGCCGCGGGCGACCTGGTCGCCTTCGAGATCCCCGGCGCGATCGGAGGCGAACGCGCCGCAATGGATCGGGTCGCCGAGGCCGTCGCTCCGTTCGGGCTGCCTCCGGCTCGGCTCGAACAGCTCAGGACGGCCGTGTCCGAGACGGTCATGAACGCGATCGAGTACGGCTCGCAGGGGCGCCCCGAGATTCCCGTCGGGATCGCCGTCAGCGTCACCGACGCCGACGTCATCGTGCGGGTCTTCGATCGGGCGCTCTCCGGGCCCGTCCCGACGATCGAGACGCCGGACCTCGAGGCGAAACTCGAAGGCCGCCAGCGCCCGCGCGGGTGGGGCCTGTTTCTCATCCGGCACATGGTCGACGCCCTCGACGTCGCGGCGACCGAGAACGGCCAGATGGTCACGCTCACGGTCGCCCGACACGGCGGAACAGGAGGGATCGCCCGATGAACGAGCGCCGCTTCCAGGTCGAGGTCGCGCCGGCGGGATCGGGCCGAGTCCGAATCATCCTCGCGGGGGACCTCGACGTTGCCGCCGACGATGCCCTGGCCGCCGGCTACCGGCGTGTGGCAAGCGGGCCGGGCTCGAGCGAGATCGTGCTCGACTTCCATGACGTCGGGTACATCAACTCGACCGGGATCGCGCTGATCGTCCGCCTCCTCGCCGAGGCACGCCGCGACCGCCGGGCGGTGACGGCCGTGGGGCTGTCCGATCACTACCGGCGGATCTTCGAGATCACCCGCCTGGCGGACTACGTGAGGATCGAGGCTGACGAGGCCGCGCCGGCCGGCCGGGAGGAACGACCATGAGTGCGACGACGATCGACGTGCGTGACGCCGACGGCGCCGCCGTGCTGACGATTCACGGCGAGATCACCGGGTCCAGCGAGGACGTGCTGATGGAGGCATACGCCCGAGCGTCGGAGCGCTCGCCGGCCATCGTGCTCGACTTCTCACACCTTGAATACATGAACAGCGGCGGCATCGGGCTGCTCGTCACGCTTCTGATTCGAACCCAGCGGAGCGGCCGGCGGCTCCTCGCCACCGGGCTCTCCGAGCACTACCGCCAGATCCTCGCTCTCACCCGCCTCGACGAGGCGATCGGCATCCACGACAGCGAGGCGTCGGCCCTCGCGGCGGTCCGGCCATGACCGCCCGGGCCGAAAACCAGACCGGAGGTGTCGCCATGCGTTCAGCCCAGCCACCGGCGGCCACGGGTCGCCCGCGAGACGATGCCAACTGGGCCCGCCCCGTGGAGCGGCTGTCGGCGGACCGCGTCCACCCCGGTGCCAGCCACGACGGCGTCACCGGACGGCGCACGGCCGGCCCGCTCCAGGGCTTCGGCCAGATGTGGCAGAAGATCCTCGAGGTGCCGCTGACCGGCTCCCCGGCCACGCCTCCGGAGGTGATCGCCGCATGGAAGGCGTCGTTCACGTCTTTCTGGCCGGAGAACGCGACGTTCTACGCGCCGCTGGCCGGGATCCAGCCCGGCGAAGTCGGCCTGCTCGAGGTTCAGACTGCCCCCGGGCCGGTCCGCATGTCGACCGGCGTCGTCTGCATCTACGCCGACGACGAGTCCTTTGCCTTCATGACGCCCGAGGGCCACGTCCTCGCGGCCTGGATCACGTTCTCGGCACTCGTTCGCGACGGCATCACCTACGCCCGCATCGAGGCACTCGAACGACCGGCCGACCCGCTCGTCGAGGTTGCCTACCACCTGGGCGCGAACCGCGTGAACGATCGGTTCTGGGAGGAGACACTGCGCAACCTGGCCACCCACCTGGGAGTCGCCGATCCTCTCGTCACGCGACGTGTCATCTGTGTCGACCGGCGCCGTCAATGGCGCTACATCAGTAACCTTCGCCGAAGCCCGATCCTCGGAGGCGTCGTCCGCCTCGTCACGCGACCGTTCTCGCGGCTGCGTGTTCGCCCCTGAACCGTTCGTTCGGCTTCTCCGGATCCAACCTCGCTCAGGCCGGACGATTCGGCTCCGTCAGCCGGCCCTCGCCGATCGCCGCGACGACCGCGGCGGCCCGCGTCGACACGCCGAGCTTGTCGTAGACGTGCTCGAGGTGATGGCGCACCGTCTTCTCGGTGATCGTGAGGCGGGCCGCGACGTCGCGGGTCGAGAGGCCGGCAGCGACGAGGCCGAGCACCTCGACCTCGCGTTCGCTGAGCCGCCCGCCTCCGGTGAGCCGGAGCGGCCGCCGCTCGGCGGTCGCGAGGACGGCCTCGACCGCGTCGTCGTCGAGGCGGCCGGCGCGGACGTCGGACCGCAGGGTCGTCGCCGCCCGCGCCGGTTCGAGCGCCGCCCGCCACGGGCGCGGGCTCGTCATCGCCTGGAAGGCGTCGGCGGCCGCGAGGATCCGGGCGGCGGGCGGGATCGCCGGCGCGCGCGCCCCGCGGTGGTAGCCCGAGCCGTCGAGGCGCTCGTGGTGGAGGCCCGCCGTCGGGGCGCACGGGGCCAGGAATCGTGAGCGGAGGAGCACGCGTTCGGTGTGGTAGGCGTGGAGGCGGACGGCCTCCCAGTCGGCCGGCGTGAGCGGGCGCCGCTTGTCGAGGATCGTGTTCGGGACGCTCGCCCGGCCCAGATCGTGAGCGAGGGCCGCCCGGCCCAGGGCGTCGAGATCCGAGCCATCGAAACCGAGCCTCCGCCCGGCGCCGACGGCGAGGTCGGCGACGGCCCGCGAGTGGCCGATGAAGTCGGGCGACTTGAGGTCGGCCATGTCGGCGATCGCCTCGAAGATGGCGACCGGCCGATCCGCCGGCAGCCCGACGCGGCGATCTGCCGGCTCGAGGTCGAGGACGCGGTCGAACAGGTCGGGCTCGCCGAGGGCGTCGAGGACGGCTTCCGCCGCGGCCAGCTCGAGGAACGCCTCGCCGACGCGCGGCTCCAGCGCGCGCCCGGACTGTTCTCGAACGGCGGCCAGCGCGGCCTGCGTACCGCCCCGCTCGAACTGCGTCGTGACGCACTTCGCGACGTGGAAGACGCGGGCTGCCGGCGGGATGTCCGTACCCGCGATGCCACCGATGCCTTTGCCGTCCCAGCGCTCGAAGAGGGCGAGTAGGCCGTCCCGGGCGTCGGCCGGGACGCCGACCGAAGAGGCCAGCAGGTCCCCGACCTCGCAGTGGGCCCGGAGCCCCTCGCCGAACGCGGCCGTGCCCCGGGCGAGCGAGCGGGCGACCGCGAGCGGTCGCAGCGGCACCGGGCCGGCGGAGCCGGCCCGGGCCACGACGAACCGGAGGCCCTCGAGCGCGTCGCTTTCGTCGAGCACGGCGGCCGCGCCCTTGAGGGCGATCTCGTCGGCCCCGAAGACCGCGGCGAGGTCGTGCGCGTCGGCGGTACAGCCGATCCCGTGGAGCAGCGCGACGTAGAAGACGTTCGAGCGCTCAGCCGAATCGAGCCCGAGCGCACCCGCGAGCCGACCCGCGACGTACGTGACGCGGATCGCATGCTCGAGTCCGAGGCCCATGCCGAGGTCGCCGGCCAGTGAGAGCGCGGCGAGCGGTTCGGCCAGGCGCGCATCCGGCGACCCCACGCAGCCGAGTATGGGGCATCTGCCCGATGCCTCCGCGGTCGTCCCGGCCGCACGCTGCCTCCCACGACAGGGAGGTGCACGACATGGCGAACGTGGAATTCACCCTCGACACCGGTGTTTCGGCGGCGGATCTCCTCGCCGCGGCAGTCGACTTCACCGACCGCCGAACGGCGCTCTGGCCGACGATCCCGCCCGAGGTCTACCGGGTCCACGACCTCCGCGAGCGCTCGGCCGAGGTGACCGAGGGCAGCCGCTTCCTCGGGACGATCTGGGCCCGCGAGCGCTACGACTGGTCCGAGCCGGGGGTGGTCCGGGCGACGATCGTCGATTCGAACGTCTTCCGCCCCGGCGGGACCTGGGAGCTGCGGGCGAGCGAGGCGGACGGGCGGACGCGGATCACCGTCCGGTCGCGGCGGCAGGCGCGGGGGATTCGCGGCCGCGCCCTCGGCGCGTTGCTGGCCGTCGCCGGCCGGCCGGTCCTGGCCGCGAACTTCCGACAGACGCTCGACGTCCTCGCGAGCGGTTCGACGCTCCGGGAGCCGGCCCGATGACCGGCACGACGTCCTCCTCCGCTTCCGGGGCGGCCGCAGGTGCCGCCGTCGCTGCACCCGCCGACCGCGATCGCCGGCTCCGGGGCGTCCTCGCCTTGTCCTGGCTGGCGGCCTTTACCCCGATCCTCGACCTCGACGTCGTGACGACCGCCCTGCCCCGGATCGGGCTGGCGTTCGGGACGTCCGCGTCCCACCTCGCCTGGGTCGTCAACGCCTACATCATCGCGTTCGCGATCTCGATCCTGGCGGTCGGCCGGATCGGCGATGCGCTGGGCCGGCGGCGGGTGCTCGTCGGCGGCTCGCTGCTCTTCGCCCTCGCCACGGCCGGGGCGGCGCTTGCGCCAAACTTCGGGGTGCTGCTCGCGATGCGGGCCCTCCAGGGCCTCGGCGGGAGCGCGATGCTCACGACCTCGCTCGCGGTCGTGTCGGCCAGCTTCGACGGTCCCGTCCGAACCCGTGCCCTGGGCCTCTACTTCTCCGGAGCGGCGCTCGGTGGCGTCGTCGGGCCCGTCGCCGGCGGCCTTCTCGTGTCCGCGTTCGGCTGGCGGGCGATGTTCGCGCTCCAGGTCCCGCTCGCGATCGCGGTCGCCTGGCTTGCCCTCGCGACGCTGCCCGAGGCGATCGGCCGGCGGCGAAGCCTGGACCTTCCGGGCCTGGCCCTCGGAGCGGTCGCGGTCCTTGGGCTCAACGTCGCGTTGCTGGGAGCGGGTGACTGGGGCTGGTTCTCGGCGCCGACGCTCGCCGCGTGGTTCATCGCGCTCGCTGCGTTCGGCGGGTTCGTGATCCGCGAACGGTCGGCGCGGGACCCGGCGGTTCGCCTCGTGGTGTTCCGCAACCGGCGATTTGTCGCCTCGAGCCTCGTCGGGGCCGCGGCGTGGTTCTCGATCATGGCCGTGTCGGTCCAGCTCCCGATTCAGCTCCAGCAGGGCCGGGGCTTCGACCCGGCGGGTACGGGTGCTCTCATGCTGGGCTGGGCGCTGTCGGCGTTCGTCGCGTTTCCGCGGGTCGGCGCGCTCGTGCCCCGCCTGGGCGACCGCCGCGTCATGGTCGGGAGCCTCGCGGCGACGGCGGCACTCGTCGCGATCCTCGCCCTGCTCGACGATTCGTTCCCAGCGTGGACGATCGTGCCGGTCCTCGTCGGTCTGGGGATCGCGACCGCGGCCAGCATCGTGACGAGCGCGGCCGCGGCGGTGGGCGAGTTCCCGCCCGAGGAGGCGGGGACGGCGTCGGGCGTCTTCAACACGATCCGCCAGGTCGGCTCGGTGGTCGGGGTCGCCCTGCCGACCGCCGCCTACGACCTGGCGGCCGGCGGCCGGTTCAGCGGTGATCCGGTCTTCGAGGGTACCCGCGCGTCACTCGGGCTGGCGGCGCTCGTCATCGGAGTGGCGGCGATCGGGGCGGGCCGGCTGCTTGCGGACCGGGCGCCGGCGGCCGGTCACGCTCGCCGCGAGGATGCCCGGGAGCGGGTCGTGTCACCAGGCTGGGCCAGGTCCGACCGCTGACCGGTCCCCACCGGCGATCGTTTCGCAGCCCGCCACCGTGCCGGCGCCGACACGCAGGAGAGGCTGATAGACGCTGCGCCTCTAGCTCTCGCGCCAGCCTAATCCGTTCCAGGCAACGGCCACCACACCGTCAACCTTCTCGGCAATGTGGATGGCGGCCTCGGCCACGGTTTTCGTCCCTACGATGCCGCTCAGTGTCGCGACACCGTCCTCGACGCGGTCCACGGTGAGGCCGTCCACAGCCCGGAGCTGATGCCGAAGCCTGTCGCGAATGGCATCGTCGGGTTCCGCGAACATCCGGACGAGGTCGCCTCGAGTGAGGATGCCAACCAATCGGCCCGATTCGGTCACCGGCAACCGGTTGATGTTGCGCTCGACCATCACGGTTGCCGCATCCCGGACCGATCCAGCGGGGTCGTCAATGGTGATGGCCGGTCGCGCCATCGCCTCAGCGGCTGTCGTGGCTGCAACTCGTTCCGCATCACGATTTGGCCGGCCGAGCAACCGATCCAACTTGGACTGGTGCACGTGATCCGAACTCAGCTCCTTGATCGCGAAGTCACTCTCCGACACGACCCCCAGCACAACGTTGTCGTCATCGACCACCGGCACGCCACCGATCCGATGCTTCACAAGCAATCGTGCGACATCCTTTAGCGGTGTGTCAGGTCGAACCGCGATCACATTGCGGGTCATTAGCTCGTCGACTCGCATAGCGAACCCCTTGACACGGTTTGCCACGCAGCGTGTCGGTGCGCGTTCCCGTTGTCTAGGGCCACTCGGCACATGCCGATTGCGCCTGACCGCTCGCGTGCTCGTTCCGCGGCGCGGACCACTGTCTAGACCCCAAGGTCCGGGCTCACCTCGAGGAGCCGAGGGAGCGGATCGCCTCACCCTCCCCGGTGGCCGGCAGCTGGTCAGCCGCGGGCGCCAGCGCCGAACGCCAGCTGCTCACCATTGGGCGACCAGATGGGACATGGTGGCGGAAGCCCGTCGCCGACGGGGATCGTTAGCGGGTCGGATACACGTCCGTCGACGCTGACATCAGCGACGGCGAGCTCGGCGCGTCGGTATGTCGCCGGTCGGACCACCTCCACGCCGTTCTCGACGACGGCTTGCCTGCCCTGTCCCTCCACCCGTCCGTAGGCCAGGCGGCGGCCATCGGGCGCGAAGGCCGGACAGAGCTCGTTGAGGCGGTCGCTGTCGGTGCCGACGGCACGCCGGGCATCCTGGCCGAGCGCGGCGAGCCAGATGTCGAGGTCCTCCTCGGCTTCGGTCGGGCCGGGCTGTGACACGGAGATCGCGATCCAGCCGTTGGCCGCCTCGACGCGCACGTTTAGGTCCAGTTTCGGTGCACCGGCGAGGAGCGCCACCGCTCCGCCCGCGCCGACCAGGGCGGCAGCGGCCAGGACCCGCAACGGCCATCGGCTGCGGTGACGCTCGAGGGCGGCGACGCGTCGGGCCGCTGGTGAGGCGCTCCAATCCCGATCGGGACCCGGGTCGCGATCGAGCGTCCCGCGGAGGGCGCCGCGGAGCTCACGTTCGAGCTCGTTCATCTCCATCGGTCAGCGCCCCACTTCTGCGGTCGCGCCCGGTGCCGGTTCGAGGGCGTCCTCGAGTCGGTCGAGAGCGCGCGACAACATCGCGCCGACGTTGGTCGGGCTGGTGTCGAGGATCCGGGCGATGGTGGCGTAGTCGTAGTCGTGGTAGTAGCGAAGGACGATCGCGGCCCGCTGACGCGCCGGCAGCAGATCAAGCGCCGCCAGGAGGCCACGCGCGCGACACTGCCGGCCGCATCGTCGGGGGCGCTCCGGGGCGAGAGGTCGCGGACCGTGGGTCGCCGCCGGCGCAGGACGGCCAGCGCCTGGTTGACAACGATCCGATGGAGCCAGGCTGTCGAGGGCGCGTCGCCTCGGTAGCGGTCGCGGTTGCGTAGGCGGCCACGTACGCCTCCTGGGTGACGTCCGCCGCGACGCTCGGCTCCCGGACTATGCCCAGTGCTGTTCGGTAGGCCGTCTCGTACGTCCGCTCGTAGAAGGCGCCGAAGTCGGAGAGCTCGAGGTAGAAGGCCACCGGATCGCTCCTCAGGCCGCTGACGTGAACGCGGTCGGTCATAACACTAGAGATGCGGCCCACGGCCCAGTCATTACGCTGTCAGGGAATCCGGTCCGCCGCTCGCGCCGCCAACCATCGCTCGCGTGCCTCGTCATGGATCACGCGACGGCCATCGTCATGGATCACGCGACGGCCCATCGGGTCGCTCGAGGGAGTTGCCGTATCGTCGGCGAATGACGAGTCGGGACGAAACCAAGCGAACGGCGACGCGGCAGTTGATGCGAGAGCTTCCGACGCGGGTCCGGGCGTGGGACCCGATCGGACTCAACGCGAGGGAGGCCCCGAACGATGAGCACGAGCACTAAGGGTGTCGTCCGGATCGAGGGACGGGGGATTTGGAGCGGGAGACGGGATTCGAACCCGCGACATTCTGCTTGGGAAGCAGACACTCTGCCAACTGAGTTACTCCCGCCCGACCGGCGAGCGGTGCTCGTGCGGGCCGAATCTACCATCCACCCCGCGGCCCGGTCGAGCTGGGCCAGGGCGGTCAGAGGTTCCGCCCGCCGGGTGATCGCGTCGGCCGCGGGCGGTACGGCCCGAGGACGGCCGCTGCCACGACGAGCGCGCCGAGAACCGCCAGCCAGGGCAGGACGAGCCAGATCACGAGGTCGACCGCCCCGGCCGGGGTCAGCCGCCCGGCGAGAACCGCGACGGCAAGCAGTCCAGGCGGTCCGGTGATCCAGCTCCACGTCAGACCCTTGAGCACCGCCCGGATGAGGCGCCCGGTGCTCATGCGCCGAGGGCGGCCGCCGCCGCCTGCTCCTCCGGCTCGTCCCGGCGATAGGGGGCGTTGACCACGACCGTGTGACGGCGTCCCAGGAGCGCCGCCCGGAGCCGCTTGGCCGACTGGTTGTAGAGGAGGCGTTCCCACCAGCGCCGGGCCACGTATTCGGGGATCACGACGAACGTGATCGGGGCGTCCCTGTCAGGCGGCCACGCGGCGTCGAGTACGTCGAGGTAGGCCAGCAGCGGCCCGATGAGCGCGCGATACGGCGACTCCACGACCACGAGCGGGACGTCGGGGAGCTGCCGCGTCCATCGTTCCTGGACCCGCGCTGCCGCATCGGGATCGTCCGAGATCAGCACCGCCCGAACGTCGTCCGCGATCGTCCGGCCGACGTTGAGTGCACGGACGACGGCCCGGTCGATGCCCGGAACGGGGACGACGACCCGCTCCTCCCGGTGTGGGACCGGCAACCGACCGTCCGCGGGAACGGCCAGGCTTGCCGCGGACGCGCCGTACTGCCGCCGGATGAAGAGCATGACCAGCACGAGGATCGGGATGACCACCGCGACGAGCAGCGACTCGGGGGCCTTGGCAACCGTCACGACGACGGCGACGATCCCGGTCAGCAGGGCGCCGAACCCGTTGATCGCGAGCCGCCGCGGCCACCCGGCCCCCTTCTCTCGAAGCCAATGCTTCACCATCCCGCTCT
The DNA here is from genome assembly GCA_035709325.1 of Candidatus Limnocylindrales bacterium. Taxonomy (GTDB): domain Bacteria; phylum Chloroflexota; class Limnocylindria; order Limnocylindrales; family CSP1-4; genus CF-46. Next base: position 19,983 of record DASTEU010000252.1, read on the forward strand.
GGCTGATCGTGAACGACACGAACACCCCGACCGAGTAGAGCGGGATCAGGGCGTGCGTGTCGCCGCCGAACGCGACGAGGAGCCCGATCGCCACGGCGGAGAGGATCACGATGCCCGCCGTGAACGCCAGGCGGTCGCCGCGGAAGGCGAACTGTCGCGGCATGTAGCCGTCGTTCGCGAGGATCGCGGCGAGCCGCGGGAAGGCGTTGTAGGAGGTGTTCGCCGCGAGGAAGAGGATGAGCGCGGTGAAGGCCTGGAAGAGGTAGAAGCCGATCGAACTGTCGCCGTAGACCGTCGCCGCCACCTGGCTGATGACGGTCTTCTTGACCGGCTCGTCGACGGGCACGATCCCGAAGCTGTCGGCGACGAACGTGATGCCGATGAACAGGGCGGCGAGGAGCACCGCAACCGCGGTGAGGGTCTTGGCCGCGTTGACCGGCTCGGGCGGCTTGAACGCCGGCACGCCGTTGGCGATCGCCTCCGTGCCGGTCAGGGCGACCGAACCCGACGCGAAGGCCCGCAGGATGAGGA
>DASTEU010000253.1:0-3479 GCA_035709325.1 Candidatus Limnocylindrales bacterium
CCAGACCTTCATGTCGTCGTAGACCCCGAAGACGTCAGGCATGAAGCCGAGGACGCGCCGCGCCGCGTCGGGGTTCCGCAGGACGTCGATCCCGGCGACCTCGGCCGTGCCCGCCGTCGCCGTGAGGAGCGTCGCGAGGATCCGCAGCGTCGTCGTTTTGCCCGCCCCGTTGGGACCGACCAGCCCGAAGATCTCGCCCTGGCCCACGTCGAGATCGAGGCCGGCCACTGCGAGTGTGCCCGGGTAGCGCTTCACGAGCCCGCTCGTGCGCACGATCGTCGTCATCGGACGGTCCCCTCGAGGGCCACGTTGAAACCGAACCCGACGGCGTCCTGGCGCTCGTTGACGAAACGGACCTGGATCGTCGCCGTCGCCTCGTCGACGTAGTTCGCTGGATCCTCGAGCTCGTATGTCGTGCCCTGCGTGAAGTGCGGCAGCCGCTGCCACGTGCCGCTCGTCCGGTCGAATACCTCGACCTCGGGCACGCCGTCCCCACCCTCGAAGTCGGGCTCGCGGTCCTCGCCGTCGCTCGGTTCGGGGGTCGCGGGTGCAACGGGTTCGATCGGCCTGCCGGCCCCGCCGATGACCTCGCCGCCGAAGCCCATGACCAGCAGGACCTTGTCGACACTGAACGTGCCGTTGAACGGAATCGGCTGGAACGCCATCGTGACGGATCCCGTGCCGAAGCTGATATTGTACGGGTCCCGGTTGAAGAACGCGGCATCTGCCTCGAGGACCGTGCTCTTCATCAGGTCCGCCCGGAAGGTGATCCGGCCGCTGACCTCCATCGGGACCGGGATGTAGTAGAGGACGTTCGCGCTGCGAGCCGGCCGCTGGCCTTCGACCTCGACCTCGAGGAGCGGCTCGCGACCCCAGGCAAGGACCACCGGTCCATCCGACGGGAGGCGGCCGAGATTGCCGAACATCGGGTCGTACGTGAGCTGGTCGAGGATCCGGTGGCGGGTGGCGTTCCGGCGGACGCTGTCGCTCGTCGTCGGCGTACCCAGGATCTGCCCGAAGATCCGGTCGGACAGGCTCTGGCCGAACTGGGTGGCGACCAGGCGGGCATTGACCTCCGCGGTCGCCCCGGGGGCCAGGTCGTCGACGAACGCGACGCTGCCGCCGAGGACGACGGCGACCGATTCGAGGAGCCGGTCCGAGTCATTGCGGACCGTCCCGCGCAGCGCGCCGTCGACGAGCCGCACCTCGGCGTGGACCTGGGGGACCGCGACGGCGGTCTCGGCCCGGACGGTCCGCAACGAACCGAAGCCGACCGTGAGGTCGCGGACCCGCGCGGTGTCGCCCTGGATCACGTCGAGCTGCGTGCCCTGGCCGCCGAAGAAGTCGCCGACGATCGGCGCCGAGAGGAGGGCACCGCCGGGCAGCGCGAGCTGGTAGGTGCCGCGGGCCGGCGAGAAGACGCCGAGATACGCCTGCGCCGCGCCCTCGGTCGTGTCCGGCGCCCCGCGGACGATCGCGACCTCGTTGACGATCACATCGCTTCCCCGCAGCGCGGACCCGAACGCGTACGCCCCGACCGCGAAGATCGCGATGAGGGCCGGCATCGTGATCCAGGCCCATTCACGCCGGTCCAGATGACGCAGGACGAGGTAGTTGACCGGCCCGATCAGGCCGATGTACCCGAACAGCAGGACGAGCAGCCCGCCGATCGGGGGCAGCGCCAGAGCGGGCAGCTCAGAGACCGCCCCGACGATCTGGCTGTCGTCGCCGATGCTCACGACGCCGCTCGTCCGGGCCGGGACGAGGCTCCGCCACAGGGCGGTCGCGATCCCCGGCTGACCGATCCAGCCGACGGTCGGGTCGATCCCGAGCAGCGTGACCGAGCCGCTGCCGTAGGGCGCGTCCGCCGCGACAACCGCGTCGCCCGACGTCGCCAGGGCCCGACCGCGAAGGAGCTCCCCGGTCAGAGCCGGGACGTCGCCCGCATCGTCGGGCAGCTGGCCGAGCAGGGCCCCCAGCGATTCGGGGGCGACCTCGATCGTCGTGGCCGGTCGATAGGGCAGGATCGCATCCGGGAAGCTCGACAGGACGCCGGGGCCGGCCGTGCCGCCGGCGACGATGAGCCGGCCGCCGAGCGCGAGCCAGCCGCGGAGGGCCTCGATCTGGCGAGCCGTGAGGGTATTCGTATCGACGTCCTGCCAGATCAGGCGGTCGAGCGCCGACCAGGCCTCGAGCCGCTCGGGCAGGTCGGCGGGGTCCAGCGGGATGATCGCCGGGGCGACGTTGTTCGGCCCGGCCGGCAGCTGGAGGCCGGCGACGATGCCCTGCGGCTGGGCGCTGACGATCCCGATCGTCAGCTTCGTCGGATCGTGGACGGTGAAGGCGACCTTCTGGCGAGCGACCACGTCCTCGCCGACTACGAGCAGGACCTCGAGCTGCTGGCCGAACGCCGGCGGCTGGGCGTGGAGCGCGAAAACCTTGTCCGAGGTCGTCGGCAGGTCGACCGGAACCGAGAACCGCGTGCCGCCCTGCGTTCCGCCCTGGAGACGGAGCTCGCCGCTGACCGGGACACCCTCGTTCCGCAGGCGGACCTCGATCGCCATCCACGAGCCGACGCGGGCGTGACCCTCGAGCAGGACGCGCGCCTCCATCTCGGGCCCGGTGGCCGCAGCGACGGCGCGTCCCGCGCCCGGACCACCGGCGCCGACGAGCAGCGCGCAGGCCGTGACGAAGAGCATGATCGCTCGGGCAGCACGGGACACGGCAACTCCAGGCGTGTGCGGCGGTATCGGTCGCAGCATCGACGTCCGGCTACCCCGAAAAGTTGCGCCCCGCGGCAGGGCCGGAGCGTGCTCCCCCGACGGCAGCGCCGCCGCCGCTATCGTACGATGCAAGCGTCGCGGCACATCCCGGGAGAACCCTGAGCGCCCCGTGCGCCGGCGCTCCTCGCGCCGCGGCACCAGGTGGCCGTTTCGCCGTCCCGAGGGAATCCGTGCCCGAGATCCGTCCATTCCGAGGCCTGCGGTTCGACGCCGAGAGCGTCGGCGATTTGGCGGCCGTCGTGGCCCCGCCCTACGACGTCATCGGGACCGCCGAGCAGGAGCGGCTCCTCGCCCGCCACGAGCGCAACGTCGTTCGCCTCGATTTGCCGACGGCCGAGCCTCGCGAGGAACCCGACGAACGCTACCGGCGGGCGGCCCGGACGCTCGCCGCCTGGCGCTCCGACGGCACGCTCCGCAAGGATTCCCGCCCGTCGATCTACGCCTACGAGCAGGTCTACCGGGTGCCCGGGTCCGACCTCGAACGGACCCAGCGCGGCTTCCTCGGCCGGCTGCGGATCGAGCCCTTCGGTCCGGATGCGGGCGTGCGCCCCCACGAGCGCACGCTCGAAGGGCCGCGCGAGGATCGCTACCGGCTGCTGCGGGCCACCGGCGTCAACACGAGCCCGGTCGTCGGCCTGTACGAGGACCCGACCGGGGCGAGCGCGGCGGCCCTGGAGACGGTCGCAGCTCGCCCGC
>DASTEU010000254.1:0-4378 GCA_035709325.1 Candidatus Limnocylindrales bacterium
TCTGCGGCGATGGCGCCGCGCAGGTCGTCGATCGCGGCGGCGAGCCGGGAAACCTGCTCGTCGTCGAGGTGGGCGAGGATCGACTGCAGACGGTTCTGCTTGAGCGCCTCGGTCTCCTCGAGCGCCTCGATCCCCTTCGGCGTGATCCGCACGAGGACGAGTCGCCGGTCGTCGGGGACGCGGACGCGCTCGACGAGGCCGCGTTCCGCCATCCGGTCGACGATGCCGGTGGCGTTGCTGAACGAGACGTCGAGGAGCTCGGCGACCCGGTTCATCGGCATCGCCCCGTGATGCTCGAGGAGCCACATGACGTGGAGATGGGTCATGCTCACGCCCGACCGGACGAGCCGGCCCGTGCCCGCACACCGGAATCCCGCGATCATGTCGTGGACCCCGGCCACGATCCGGTCGGCCGGCGAGGCTTCGTCGAGATCGTTTTCGGTCGAGTCAATCCTTCGCATGAGACGAATAATCTAGCGAGGCAGAAACATCGCGTCAACCCGCAGGATCGGGGGACGCACGAGGAGGTTCGAAGCGTGCGATTCGCGCTCATGACCGAGCCGCAGCAGGGGCTGTCGTACGAGGAGCAGCTCGAGATCGTCCGGCGGGCGGAGGCGGCCGGCTTCGAGACATTCTTTCGTTCCGACCACTACCAAAGCTTTCCGGGACCCTCCGGCGCGCCGACGACGGACGCCTGGGCGGTTCTCGCCGGACTCGCCCGAGAGACCGACCGAATCGGCCTCGGCGCCCTGATGTCGCCGGTCACGTTCCGCCGGTTCGGCAACCTCGCCAAGGTCGTCACGACCGTCGACGAGATGAGCGGTGGGCGGCTCGAGCTGGGCCTGGGTGCCGGCTGGAACGACGAGGAGCACCGCCAGCTCGGCCTGCCGTTCCCGCCGATCCGCGAGCGAGGCGACATGCTCGAGGAGCAGCTCGAGGTCCTGCTCGGCCTGTGGGGCGAGCCCGACGGCTGGTCGTACGAGGGTCGCCACGTCCGGATCGACGGAGCCCGCTTCTACCCCAAGCCGGTCGATGCTCCCGGCCGGCCCCGGCTGCCGAACGGAGCTTCGAGGCCCCGGCTCCTGGTCGGTGGCAACGGCTCGCCGAGATCGATGCGAATCGCCGCTCGCTACGCCGACGAGTTCAACCTCTCATCGGTCGCCCCCGAGCAGGCCCGGGAGAAGTACCGGGGCCTGACCGCGGCGTGCGAGGCGATCGGGCGCGATCCGGCGAGCGTCACGCGCTCGGCGATGGTCGGGACGCTGATCGGCCGGGACGATGCGGAGTACCGACGTCGCCAGGAGGCGCTCCTGGGCGTCTTCGGTCCGGGCGAGGACGCCGACGACTGGTTCCGGACCCGCGAGAAGCGCTGGATCCTCGGCACGCCCGACCAGGCCCGCGAGATGGTCGCCCGGTTCGCCGACGCGGGCGCCGAGCGGCTCATGCTCCAGGACTTCGTGCCGCGCGACCTCGAGATGGTCGACCTGATGGCCGAAGTCCTGCTGTGAGGGGGCCGCTCGGCAGGACGGATCGGCCGGACGGCACGTAGCGGCCGCCGCCTCGGGCGCTGATACTGCCGACGATGGCCCAGTCCGCTCCCGACCCCGCGATCCACGTCGACGAGCCGGTCCGGCGCGGGCTGGAGCTCCTCATGACCCGCGGCGTGGCGTCGTTCGCAGTCGGCGTCCTCGCGGTCGTCGTCACCGCCGTCTCGGCCGAAGGCGTGCTCCACCAGGTCGGCCACCTGGCGCTGCCCGGGCTGCTCCTGTTCGTGGTCGTCGCCCGGACCGTTCACGTCGTTCTCACTCACGACGCGCCCGCCGACGAGCGCGTCTGGCGGCGCGTGCTCGGAATCGCCAGGACCGAGACGCTGCTGGCGGCGGCGGTCGCGGCAGCGGTTCCCGCGATCTGGGCGCTCGGCGGCATCGCGATCCTGCTCCGCCACACCCACCACGACGCGGAGCTCGGCGTCGTCGTCGGGTTCTGGATCCCGGTCGGGATCATCCTCTGGGGCTCGGCGACCGTCGCCTGGCTCGAGGACTGCCGCGAGCGGCTGGCGCGGGCGGTTCGCGAATCGGAGCGCCGTTTCCGGATCTACTGGCGGGACGTCGGCCGGGCCGCCTGACGCCCGGGCGGCTCGGACCCATCCGGTCGGGACCGACTGCTCCGCCGACTACACCTCGCCTTCGGCCGCCTCCGACGCCGCGCGGTAGCGCGCGTCATCGCGCCGGATCGGGTCCGGGTTCGTGCCACGCGCGCGGGCCAGCCGCTCGGTCAGGAGCTGGAGCGGCGCCGCCGATCCGACGAGCGAGGCGACCGGTCCAGGCAGCGACGGCGCCGCCTCGACGAGGAGCCGGCCGGCCGGCGTCAGCTCGGCGCTCAGGTCGCCGTCCGCCTCGCGGGCGAGGATCGCCGCGCTACGGATCCCCAGGACGCGGGCCGCCTCCAGCGCCTGGCGGGCCCGGTCGAGCCGCTCCTCGCGGGAGTCGCGGTCCGTCAGGAGGAGGACGAGGCCGGTCGATTCGTCGGTCGCCGGCAGGTGGCCGTGGAGGAACGTCTCCAGGTCGCGCATCGCCGACGGCAGCCACGACGCCTCCTCGACCTTAAGGACGAGCTCCCGGGCGGCGGGGCGGTCCGCGCCCGAGGCGAGGACGACCAGATGGCGGGCGTCGGCGAGGTGGGCGGCGATCCTCTCCGCCCCGGCCTCGTCGCGGGTCCCCCCGTCGACGAGGGCGACGACGTCGTCGATCGGTAGCGGCCGGCTCGACAGGTGGGCCCCGACCGCGGCTCCGGCCACGATCGGCGAGAGATAGCCGACCGTATGGCACCAGCTCCGGTCGAGCTCGACGGTCGCGACGACGATCTCCACGATCTGGGCTCCGGGCGAGTCGGCGCTCGCGGTGATCAGGGCCGTCGTTGCGCCCGCCGCGGCCGCCGCCGCGAGCGCCCGGTTCGTCGCGGGGGTGCCGCCCTCGTGGGAGACGCCGATGACCAGCCCGCTCGACGGCGGGTCGAGCGCCAGCTCGAACGCCTGGACGGACACGACCGAACCCGGCCCGCCGTGCATGCCCGCCGCACGGATTCCCTCGCGGAGGATCTCGACGAGGGCCAGGCCCGCGTGCTCACTCGTGCCGCAGCCGGTGAGGACGATCCGGTCCCCGGCGCTCGCCGCCTGGCCGACCGCCCCGGCGAGGCGCCCGGCGGGTCCGCTCGGGTCGGCGAGCCGATCGAGAATCCGGCCGGTCAGGGCCGGTTCGGCCGCGATCATCTCGGTCATGTGGTACGGGGGACCGTCGCGGAGCGACGGTTGGTCGGCGGCGCGCCATGGGTCGGGCGACGCCGCCAGCGGCGCCTGCGGGTCGAAGCGGGCGTTCGTCGGTGACATCCCGGCAGTCTAGGACGCCGGGCGGGTAACGATGTGGGTCGGGCCCGGTCGGCGCGACGGTCGCGAACCGATGCGAGGGCCTGCCAGGGGTACCCTTCGGCTGAAGCGAAGGAGCGTTTCATGCAGGTAGGCGTGCTCATTCCGCAGGGTTGGAAGGGCGAGTACGACGGCTGGGATCCGGCCGCCGCCTGGGCGCGGACCGTCGAGCTGGCGCGCCAGGCCGAGGAGCTCGGGTTCGAGTCCGAGTGGGTCTTCGACCACTTCACGACGGTCCCGGAGCCGACCGACGAGATCACGTTCGAGTCGTTCTCGACGCTGTCGGCTCTCGCGATGGTCACCGACCGGGTCCGGATCGGCCACATGGTGATCTGCACCGGGTTCCGCAATCCTGCTCTCACGGCGAAGATGGCTTCGACGCTCGACGTCATCAGCAGCGGCCGCTTCGAGCTGGGCATCGGCGCCGGCTGGAAGGACGACGAGTGGATCGCTTACGGCTACGGCTTCCCGGAGACGCCGGTCCGGCTGGCGCAGCTTCGCGACCATCTCGAAGTGATCAGCCGAATGGTCATGCCCGGCCGGGCGACGTACGAAGGCGAGCACGCATCCGTCCACGACGCAATCAACGAGCCGAAGGGCATCCAGCAGCCGCGGATCCCGATCATCGTCGGGGGGAACGGGAAGAACGTGACGATGCGCCTTGCGGCCCGCTTCGCCGATGAGCTGAACCTCGTCTTCCGCCCCCTCCCGGAGATGGTCGAGTTGATGGCCCTGGCCCGGCGGCGTTGCGAGGAGATCGGCCGGGACCCGGCGACGCTGCGTCTGTCGCTCTACGTCGCCGACCCAAAGGTCCGGGAGCCCGGTGCCCAGCGGGTCGACCTGCTCGGGCGGCTGGCCGAGACCGGGCTCGATCGGCTCGTCGCGTTCCCGACGCGCTACGGCGCGACGACGGACGTCCAGGCACGGTTTGCCGAGGACTGCCGCGCCGCGGGTCTG
>DASTEU010000255.1:0-5654 GCA_035709325.1 Candidatus Limnocylindrales bacterium
GAGCACGACTCCGTCGAGCAGCGAGGCGACCCCGTGGGCGACGCTCTCGACGTCGAGCCAGCCGGGCAGCTCGCCGCGGACGACCCCTTCCTGGAGGAGCAGCGCGCACGACGTGACGATCTCGCGCCGGCGGCGCCGCAGCATCTCCCGGATCGCCGGGTCGGCGTCGACCTCGGCCCAGGCCCGGGCAAGGAGGATCGCCCGGCCGTCGGCCCGGCGCTCGGTCTCGTACTGGTCGAAGAAGAACCCCAGCGCGGTCGCGACCCGCTCCCGATAGTCCTCGACGTCCGCCAGGCGGTCGCGCAGCTCACCCAGCTCCAGATCGGAGATCAGGTCGCAGCCGGCGAGGATCAGCTCCGACTTGCTCCGGAAGTAGGTGTAGATCGCCCCGACCGACAGGCCGGACTCGCGGACGATGTCCTGCATCGTCGCGCGGTGGAAGCCGTGTTCGGCGAAGACGACGGTCGCCGCCCGGACGATGCGGTCGCGAACGGCCTGCTCGTGTTCCTGGCTGACCCGGGGCATCGGCTCCTCTGCTGAAAACGAACGAACGCTCGCGTCAGCGTAGACCCCGACGAGGCGTCGCGCAACAGGGACGCATCAGCGCCCGTTGACAAAACGAATGATCATTCTCTATTGTCGACCGGCTCTCGAGACGTCGACTTCTGCCCACTGAAAGGTCCGATCCGATGCTGTTCGCTCGCTGGGGTGCCTTCGTCTACCGATTCCGCAGGCCCGTCGCGATCCTCGCCCTGGTTCTCGGGCTGGCCTCGCTGCCGTTCGCGGCGCAGACCGCCGGCGAGCTGAGCTCCGGCGGCTGGCTGGACCGCGACGCCGAATCCTCGCTCGTCGCCGACCGCCTGGCCGAGGAGTTCGACGCCGGTCGGAGCAGCCTCATCGTCCTCTTCCGCTCGACCGACGGCGCGGACGTCACGAGCCCGGCCGTCCAGGAAGCGATCGACGAATCGCTTGCCGAAGTCCGCGCCGACGAGCGGGTCACCGGCACGGTCGGGTACGCCGAGACCCGCGACGCGCGGTTCGTCAGCGAGGACCGGACGGCGACCTATGTCGTCGTCGAGCTCGATCTGACGAACGAGGAGTCGGTCGCGGCCGTCGAGCCGCTCCGCGAGAAGATCGCCGAGCAGCCGGCACTCTCGTTCCAGCTGACGGGGTACGGGCCGGTCACGAAGGACTCCGCGGAGCAGTCCGAAGCCGACCTCCAGCGGGCCGAGACCGTGTCCCTGCCGATCGCGGCGATCATCCTGGTCTTCGTCTTCGCCTCGCTCGTGGCCGCGGGCATGCCGCTCCTCGTGGCCGGCCTGGCGATCCCCTCCTCGCTCGCGATCACGTTCTTCGTCGCCCGGCAGGTCGAGATGAGCATCTTCGTCCTGAACATCGCGACGATGCTCGGACTGGCCCTCGCGATCGACTACTCGTTGTTCATCGTCAGCCGCTTCCGGGAGGAGCTCGAGCGAGGGCGGACCGTCGGCGCGGCGGTCGAGCGGGCCGTCGCGACGAGCGGCAAGGCGGTCGCCTTCAGTGGCCTCGCCGTCGCGATCGGCCTGTCCGGACTGCTCGTGTTCGAGGCGCCGGCCCTCCGCTCGATCGGCATCGCCGGTTCGATCGTCGTCTTCTGTTCGCTCGTCTTCGCCCTGACGTTCCTGCCGGCCGTTCTCGGGATGCTCGGGCCCAGGGTGAGCGCGCTCAGCCTCCAGGGCCTGTTCCGGCGGTTCCGGCCGCGATCCGAGACCGTGGCGCCCGCGACGTCCCGCTGGGAGACCGTCGCCCGCTGGGTGATGCGCCGGCCCGTCCTCGTCCTCGTGCCCACGCTCGCCCTGCTCCTCGCGGCCGGCACGCCGTTCCTGCGCCTCCAGCAGGGCGTGCCCGGCGCCGAGATCTACCCGGCCGGCCTCGAGAGCCGCGACGCGTACGTCGCGCTCCAGACCGAGTTCCCGCGCGGCGAGACGACCCCGATCGTGGTCCTCGCCGACGTCGCGGGCTCGCCGCTCGACGCCGACAACGCCCCCGTCCTCGCCCGCTACAGCGCCGCACTCGCCGACCTGGAGGGCATCGACCGGGTCGAGGGCCCGTTCAGCCTCGAGGACCCCGCGACCGGTGAGCCGATGACCCCCGAGGCGGTCGCGCAGCTGTGGGCGACGCCCCGCGACCAGCTTCCGCCCGAGCTGGCGGCCGGGCTCGAGCGTCTCGAGGCCGCCTACGTCAGCGGCTCGACCGTCCGGCTCGACGCGATCAGCCCGATCGACGCGGCCCAGCCCGAGGCGAGTGCGCTCATCCCGGTCGTCCGCGACCTCGATCCGGGCGAGGGGATCGAGACGTCGGTCGGCGGCACGGCCGCGCTCGGCCACGACTTCCTCCAGTCGCAGGCCGAACGGGCGCCGCTGGGCGTCGGGATCCCGCTGATCGCGAGCGGTTTCATCCTGTTCCTGCTCTTCGGCTCGTTGATCCTGCCGCTCAAGGCCGTGTTGATGACGCTGCTCTCGATCAGCGCTTCATTCGGGGCGCTCGTCTGGATCTTCCAGGAGGGCAACCTGGCCGGGCTCCTCGCGTTCGACCCGCTCGGCTACACGATCGCCGGCAACCCGATCATCATGTTCTGCACGCTGTTCGGGCTCTCGATGGACTACGAGGTGCTCCTGCTCTCGCGGATCCAGGAGGCCTACCGGCGGACCGGCGACAACACCGCCTCGGTCGCGGAGGGGCTGGCCAAGACCGCCCGAATGATCACGGGCGCCGCGCTGGTGATGATCAGCGTCTTCGCCGCGTTCGCCCTCGCCGACGTGATCACGATCAAGAGCATCGGCGTCGGAATGGCGATCGCGGTCTTCATCGACGCGACGATCATCCGGGTGCTCCTCGTCCCGGCCGCGATGCGGCTGATGGGCCGCTGGAACTGGTGGGCGCCGGGCATCTTCGGGCGCTTCGTCGATCGGCTCGGCTTCAGCCACGCCGAGGACGAGGACGAGATCGGCGAGGCGGCTGCCGGCGCGGCCGACGCGGCAGCGAGTCGCTCCGCCGGCCTCGCCGGGACGTAGACTCCGGTCGATGGACGAGCGACGGGTCCCGGGCGAGCGCGCGGTCCGCGTCTACGGCTGGCGCTGGGGCGACGACGAGCAGCGCCGGCCGGGGCTGCCCTGGATCGGCGTCTTCCTCGTCCTCTTCGGGGCGATCCTGCTCATCGAGCAGGCCCTGCCCGAGTTCCGCCGGCTCGGTGACGTCGCGGTCCTCGCCGCGGGCCTCGCCTCGCTCGTCGTCTGGATCCTGCGCCGCGGCACGATCGCCCTCTACGCCGGCGCGTTCCTGACGGCGCTCGCGCTGCCCGGAACGATCGAGGCGCTCCAGGGCGCCGACCTCGGGCCGGGCTGGGGCACGCTCTTCTTCGGCCTCGCCTTCTTCCTCGTCGCGGCCGTCCGGCTGTGGCGCGGCGGCGGCGTCGGCTGGCAGGCGTTCTACGGCGGGATCCTCGTGCTGATCGGGGGCTCCCAGATCGCGAAGCCCGACCTTGCCGCGTTCGCCTGGCCGCTGCTCCTCGTCGTGATCGGCGCGTTCCTCCTCTTCCGCGGCCGCGGCTGAGGGCCGGCACCCGCGATCAGTCGCCGGCGGATCCGCTCCCGGCAGGCGCGACGACGACGGCGGCGGCCTCCTCGATCGCGTGCGCGAGCACGTCCGCGATCCGCGTGAGCTCGGGTTCGGTCACGACGAAGGGTGGACCGAGGACGATCACGTCGCCGTCTGCGCCGTCGGCGGCGCCCGTGCCCGAATAGAGCAGCACGCCGCGCTGCTTCGCCGCCCGGACGACCGCTTCGACAAGGCGCGCACTGCGGGGCACCGGCCGTCGGGTCGTTCGATCCGCGACGAGCTCGACGCCGACGAGGAGGCCCCGGCCGCGGATCTCGCCGACGAGCGGGTGGTCGGCGAGTCGATCGCGAAGGAGCGCGAGCAGCCGCTCGCCCTTGGCGGCGCTCGCCGCGACGAGATCCTCGTCGCGCAGGATCCGGAGCACCTCCCGAGCAACCGCGGCGCCGCCCGGCGCGTGCGAGTAGGTGAAGCCGTGGACGAAGCCGCCCGCCTCCGTCACCGCCGAATGGATCGCGTCCGAGGCGGCGACGAAGCCGAACGGCCAGTAGCCCGACGTGGCGCCCTTGGCCGCGACCACGATGTCGGCCGGGACGTCCCACTGGTCGAGCCCGAACCAGCGGCCGGTCCGGCCGAAGCCGGTCATGACCTCGTCGGCGACGAGGAGCACCCCGTGGCGGCGGCAGACCTCGGCGACGAGCGGCCAGTAGCGCTCCGGTGGCACGACCGCCCCGAGCGTCGCCCCGACGATCGGCTCCGCCACGAACGCGGCGACCGTGCGCGGCTCGGCCGCCTCGATCGTCCGCTCGAGTTCGGCGGCCAGCTCGTCCGCGTCCCCGAGGGCATGACTCTCGGGATCGCCGGCCCGGTAGGGATACGGCGCCGACACGTGCCGGAACCGGCCGAGCCAGCCCTCGTACGGGCGGCGGAGCGGCCGGCGACCGGACAGATCGAGCGCGCCGAGGCTGTTGCCGTGGTAGCTCCCCCAGCGCGAGACGACGATCCAGCGCTCGGGCTCGCCGCGGGACAGGTGGTACGAGCGGGCGAGCTTCAGTGCGGTCTCGATCGCCTCCGACCCGCCGCTCACCGGATAGATCGCCGGGCCGACGACCGGCAGCAGCGGTCCGACCTCGCGGGCGTAGGCCTCGAGCGGCTCGGTCGTGAACGCCGACCCGTGGGCGTAGGCCAGCCGGGCAACCTGATCGGCGACGGCGTCCGCGACCGACCGCCGGCCGTGGCCGACGTTGACGACGACGGCTCCGCCGGCGGCGTCGAGGTACTCGCGGCCGGCGGCGTCGACGATCGTCGAGCCGTGCGCCTCGACCGCGACCGGCAGGGTCGGGTCGAGGGACCGCCGGAAGACGCGGCCGGACCGCGATTCGGGTGTGGGGGCCATTGTCGCGATTGTACGTGGGGAGCGGCGCACCTTCGCCCTGTGGGCCGCACGGCCCCGGTCGGACCCGCGGGACTCGGGCGGCGAAACGTCGCACAATGGTCGGGGCCACTTCCACCGAACGATCCCGAGAGACGCATGCCCGACGCCGCCACTGGTTCGCGGGCCGCCACTGCCGGGGGAGACGCCGCGGCGGACAACCCCGAGGCCTACGTCGCCCGCGATCGCCGCCAGGCGCTCGCCCACCACGCCGCCATGCCCGACCGCGTTCGCGGGGCTGCGCTCTTCGCCGACATCTCCGGGTTCACGCCGCTTACCGAGGCCCTCGCGAACGAGCTCGGGCCGCAGCGTGGCGCCGAGGAGCTGACCGCGAACATCGGGCGGGTCTTCCACGCGGTCATCGCCGAGCTCGATCGCTATGACGGCAACGTCATCTACTTCTCGGGCGACGCGATCACGTGCTGGATCGACGGGGACGACGGCCTGCGGACGGTCGCCGCGGCCTTTGCGATGCAGGATGCGATGGCCCGGGTCGGTGAGGTCCGGACGCCGGGCGGTTCGGTCGTCCGCCTCGCGCTCAAGGTCGCGGTGGCAGCCGGCGCCGCCCGTCGGTTCGTCGTCGGCGATCCGGAGCTCCAGCTGATCGACGTCCTCGCCGGGCGGCTCA
>DASTEU010000256.1:0-10125 GCA_035709325.1 Candidatus Limnocylindrales bacterium
GATCCGCTCGGCGTAGGCCGACGGCCGGGTCGCCGACGAGTGGTAGCCGTCGGCCAGGCGGCCGGCCCGCCGCAGTGCCGCCTCGGCCCGTCCGCCGACGACGATCGGCAGCGCCGCTCCCTGCGCCGGCAGCGGCCCGAACGCGAAGTCGTCGAGCTGGTGGACCTTGCCCCGGAACGGCTCGCCGGAGCCCGACCAGAGGTGGCGCCACAACATGATCGTCTCGTCGAGGTAGGCGCCGCGGATCGCGAACCGGTGGCCCATCGCGAGGTTGCCGAATTCGCGCTCGTTCCAGCCGCCGCCGACGCCCGCGACGACCCGCCCGCCGCTCAACGAGTCGAGTGTCGCGAGCTCCTTGGCGAGGACGATCGCGTTCCGCTGGGGGACGACGATGACGCTCGTCGCAAGCCGCAGCCGCGGATGGCGCGCGCCGACCCAGGCGAGTGTGCCGAGGGCGTCGTAGTTCGTCCGGTAGTCCGCGGAGTCCTCGCCGCGGTCGACGAGGACGTGGTCGGTCGTCCAGACGGCGTCCCAGCCGAGCCGGTCGGCGGCGTCGGCCGCGGCCGCGATCGCCTCGGGCGAAGCCAGGTCGGTGAAGTTCGGCAGGCAGATCCCGTATCGCATCGGGCGATCGTAGCGGGCTCGGGCTGGCCATCGACATCCGTCCAGTCGCGCGGCGACGAACGGCCCACCGAGCCAACCGTCCGCCGTCGGCTGTCCCGGCACCCTCGCTCCGCCTACGGTGCCCGCACGCCCGATCGAAACCCCGCGGCGCCGAAGGAGACCCGATGGCCGTTGTTCCCCAGCAAGATCCCGCTGTCCGCCACCTGGACCTCGAGGCATTCGCCGCGACGCTGTCGGGCGAGCTGCTCCGCCCCGACAGCCCCGGCTACGACGCCGCCCGCGAGGCGAACAACGCGCTCTACGACAGGCGGCCGATCGCGATCGTCCGGGCCGCCGACGCGGCGGACGTCGCCCGGACCGTGACGATCGCGGCAGAGACCGGTGTCGAGCTCGCGATCAAGTCCGGCGGCCACAGCGTCGCCGGCCACAGCGTCACCGACGGGCTCCTCCTCGACCTCGGCGCGATGCGCGGCCTCCACATCGACGCGCAGCGTCGGCTCGCCTGGGCCCAGCCGGGAATCACGGCCGGCGAGTACACCGATGCGGCGGGAGCCCACGGCCTCGCCACGCCGTTCGGCGACACCGGCAGCGTCGGGATCGCCGGGCTGACCCTCGGCGGCGGCATCGGCTTCCTCGTCCGCAAGTACGGCCTGGCGATCGATCATCTCGTGTCGGTCGAGCTCGTCACCGCCGACGGCCGGATCCTGACCGTCAGTGAGGACCGCCATCCCGACCTGTTCTGGGCGGTCCGCGGCGGCGGCGGCAACTTCGGCGTCGTCACCCGCTTCCAGTACCGGCTCGTCCCGGTCGGCCAGACGTTCTCCGGCGCGCTGTTCCTGCCGCTGACCCGCGACGTCCTGCGCGGCCTCGTCCCCGTCGCCGCGGCGGCGCCCGAGGAGCTCTCGACGATCTCCTTCATCATGCCGGTCCCGCCGTTGCCGTTCGTGCCCGAGGAGCACCACTTCAAGCCCGCGGTCGTCGTGATGTTCGTCCACGCCAGCGACGACATCGCGGCCGGGCAGGCGGCCCTCGCCCCGTTCCGGGCGCTCGCCACGCCCCTCGCCGATGCGGCATATCCGATGCCGTACCCGGGTATCTACGAGTTCACGTCCGAGGGCGGAAAGCGCGGCAACGGCGTCGTGCGATCGGTGTTCCTCGAGACCCTCGACGATGCGGGGGTCGACACGATCCTGGCCCGTGTGACGGCACCCAGCTCACCGACGTCGATGACCGAGATCCGGGTGCTGGGCGGGGCGATGGCCCGCGTCCCGGCCGACGCGACCGCGTTCGCCCACCGCGACGCGAATGTCCTCGTTGCGATGATCACGACGTTCGAGGACGCAGCGGAGCTTCCGGTCCACGAGGCGTGGACGCAGGCGTACCTCGAGGAACTTCGGCCGAAGGCGACCGGCGTGTATTCGAACTTCGTCGCGAACGAGGGCGAGGGGCGGATCCGCGACGCGTATCCGGAGGCGACGTACGCGCGCCTCGCGGAGGTCAAGCGCCGCTACGACCCGACGAACCTCTTCCGCCGCAACCAGAACATCCGGCCGGCCGGATCGCCGAGGAGCGCCGGCCCGGTCTGATCGGCCGGGTCGCGGCCGAAGACTCGGCCCGCCTGGCCCACGGTTGACACGGCCCCGCCGGCGTGCTGCCGACGGGGCCGCTTCCGTCGCGGCGTCAGCTCGCGCTCGGGTCGACGACACGACCCATGAACAGGATCGCGGCGGTTTCGGTGTCGCGGACGGCGTAGACGAACGGCCGATCGGCGGTGACGAGGCATTCGTCCGTCGGGCCGCCGCCGGTGTCCATCCCGACGACGGTGACGGCGGCGGCCTCGGTGCCCTTCTCGTCGACCGAGATGTTCGCCTGGTGGACGACCTTCCCGATGTGGAGCGGTTCGTCGCCGCTCATTCCCGAGAAGTCGGCTCGGGCCGGATCGAAAGCGCTCGTCATCCCGATTCCGGCGAGGCGCCCGCTCAGCTCCTCCCTCGTTTCGACCTTGAACCGCGGCAGCGACACGACCGGCACCGCGAATTCCTCATTCAGCATCGTCGCGATCTGGTCGAACGTCGCCGGCTCGAACCCTTCCTCGAACGCCTCGAGATCGTCCGGCACCACGACGAGCATCGCCAGCTTCTGCGCGACGTAGGGGATCTCGAACGCACCCCAGTCGTCCGCCGTCGTGCATCGGACGCCGGTGAAGCTGTGCATCATCGGCACCTCGACGGTCGAACCGTCCGTCCGGTGGAAGTCCTCGGTCGTGGTCCGTTCCTCGTCGAACGGACGGAACCACGGCGCCTTGAGGTAGATCGCGTTCACGAGGGCGAGGCGCGTGGCGGACGTGACGTCGGGGGGCTGGAGGACCTCCGGAATCCGGCCGCGCGTCCGTTCCGCAGCCCACTCGTTGATCAGCCGCCGGGCGGATTCGGGATCGGCCTTGAAGTCGACGACATGCATGCCCGCGCCGTACCGCTCGGCGAGGGCGTCGAGGAACGTCGCCTCGAACGTGAAGCCGCGCTGGGCGAAGTACGAGTTCGCGATGTCGAGGACGAGTTCGTGTTCGGTTCCCTCGTCGTCCGCGAACGATCCGTTCCGCGCCGCCAGCGCCTGGTCGAGCGCGTTCAGCCAGTTCGCGTGGTCGTCCGACGCGACCTCACGAAGGACCGCATCCATCTCGGTCGCCGAGTCGCCACGAGCACCGGTCCGGGCCATCCCGAGGGCGATCGCGATGCTCGCGGGGGAGAAGACGTAGTTCGCGTTGCTCTCCGCGAGCAGTCGATCGAGGTCGAAGGCAAACGCGTTCATGGCGCGCGCCGCGGCGTTGGCGTCCGCATCGGTGCCGGCAACTCGGGCGAGGCTCGCCTTCACGAGTTCGATCGCGGCCGGGCTGGGGGGCGGAGACGCCGAGGCGGACGGCGGCGACGTCGGGCTCGGGCTGCTCGTCGAGGAGGGGCTCGGGCTGGGCGTGGCCGACGGCAGCGCCGTGGTGCACGCGACCGACGCGACGATGAACAGGATCCCACCGAGCCGGCACGCGGATCGGCGGGCAGTCTGCGACGAGCGAGGCATTCGACGATCCCCTGCTGTCAAGCGCTGAGGACGCCCACGTGGCGTCGTCAGGGTGACGTCGGCCGGTCCCCGAACGTTACCGAGACCCCATGCTCGGCCGATGTCGGATGCGCGACATACCATTCGGGGATGGCGAAGCGACTCGCGAACGAGACGAGCCCCTATCTGCTCCAGCATGCCCACAACCCGGTCGAGTGGTATCCGTGGGGGCCGGAGGCGCTCGAGCGGGCGAAGCGCGAGGACAAGCCGATCTTCCTCTCGATCGGTTATGCGGCGTGTCACTGGTGCCATGTCATGGAGCGGGAGAGCTTCGAGGACGCGGCCACGGCCGAGGACCTGAACCGGGACTTCGTCGCGGTGAAGGTCGATCGCGAGGAGCGGCCCGACCTCGACCAGGTCTACATGGCGGCGGTCCAGGCGATGACCGGGCAGGGCGGCTGGCCGATGAGCGTCTTCCTGACGCCCGACGGCAAGCCATTCTACGGCGGCACGTATTTCCCGCCCCAGCCGGCCCACGGGATGCCGGCCTTCCGCCAGGTGCTCGCCGGCGTCGCCCGGGCCTGGCGCGACGAGCGGCTCGAGGTCCAGGCGGCGGGCTCCCGCCTCGTCGATGCGCTGGTCCGCCAGCAGACCGGACCGCCGAGCGGCGCCTCGCCGAGCCGGGCGCTCCTCGACGCGGCGACCGCGGCGATCGAGGAGGGCTTCGATACCCGCAACGGCGGCTGGGGCTCGGCCCCGAAGTTTCCCCAGCCGATGACGATCGAGTACCTCCTCCGGCGCGCGGCCACGGGCGGTGACCCGCGTCCGCTCGCCGTCGCGCGGCGCAGCCTGGACGCGATGGCCGACAGGGGCATCCGCGACCAGCTCGGCGGCGGCTTCCACCGCTACGCGACGGACGCGATCTGGCTCGTCCCCCACTTCGAGCAGATGCTCTACGACAACGCCCAGCTCGCCCGGGTCTACGTCCACGCGTTCGCCCGGACCGGCGATATGCGATACCGGGAGGCGGCCGTCGGGACGCTCGACTACATGATCCGCGAGTTGCGCCGCGACGACGGCTCGTTCGCCGCCAGCCAGGATGCCGACACCGAAGGCGTCGAGGGCGCGACGTTCACCTGGACGGCCGCCGAGATCCGCGAGGTGCTCGGCGACGAGGCGCCGCTCTTCACGGCCGCATACGACGTTTCCGATGAGGGCAACTGGGAGGGCCGGACGATCCTGCGCCGGATCACGCCCCGCGGCGACGCGGACCACGAGGCCCATCTCGCCGCGGCTCGCGAGCGGCTCCTCTCGCGCCGGGCTGCCCGTGCCCAGCCGGCTCGCGACGACAAGGCCCTCGCGGCCTGGAACGGGCTCGCGATCGCCGCCTTTGCCGACGCGGCGCGCCTGCTTCCGGGTGAAACCGCGTATCTCGAGATCGCCGAGACCGCGGCCCGGGCGATCACCGACGGGCTGCTCGGCCGCGACGGGCGGCTCGGCCGCTCGTGGAAGGACAACCGAGCGACCGGAGCGGGTGTTCTCGAGGACTACGCCGACCTGGCCGACGGCCTGCTCGCGCTCTACGAAGCCTCGTTCGACGAGACTTGGTTCCGGGTCGCTCGTGGCCTCGCCGACTCGATGCTCGCCCGCTTCGCCGACCCGGCCGGTGGCTTCTTCGACACGGCCGACGACCACGAGACGCTCGTCACTCGGCCCAGGGACGTCCAGGACAACGCCGTCCCGTCGGGCGGCTCGATGGCGGCGTCGGTCCTGCTCCGACTCGCCGCCCTGACCGGAGAGGCCCGCTACCGGATCGCGGCCGAGGGAGCGATCGGGACGGTGACCACCTTCGTCGCACGGTACCCGACCGCCTTTGCGGGCTGGCTCTCGGCGATCCACCTCGCGGTCGAGGGCATCGACGAGCTGGCGATCGTCGGCGACCCGTCCGATCCGGCCGCCCTTGCTCTCGCGGCGGTCGCGTCCGAAGGCTTCCGGCCCGGCCTCGTCCTGGCTCTCGCCGCCGACCCGGCGGCCTCCGACGTGCCGCTTCTCGCCGACCGGACGCTCGTCGGCGGCCGTCCCACGGCCTACCTCTGCCGGAACTTTGCGTGTCGCATGCCGGTCACCGACCCGGCCGCACTCCGCGAACAGCTCGGCGCTTCCGACTCGGCCTCCGCGTCCGCCTCGGCCTCCGCCCCCGCGTGAGTGCCTCGCCCGTCACGGTTCGGGAGGTCCGCCCGGACGAGTTCGGGGCGGTCGCCGACCTGACCGTCGCCGCCTACTACGGCGTACCCGACGACCAGACCCACGGCTACGTGTCGGAGCTGCGCGACGTCGCCGGCCGCGCGGCCGCGTGTCGCGTCCTCCTCGCCGTCGACGCCTCCGACCGGGTCCTGGGCGCGGTGACCTACATCGACGGCCCCGGCAACCCGTGGGCCGAGCTGGAGCGCGGGGACGAGGCCGGATTCCGCATGCTGGCCGTCGCGCCCGACGCCCAGGGACGAGGGATCGGCCGGCTGCTGGCCGAGACGGTGATCGCCCGGGCCCGCGCCGCCGGTCGAGGCGGAATCGCGATCTACACGCGACCGTCGATGGCCGCGGCTCACCGCCTGTATGATGCGCTCGGCTTCGTTCGCGATCCCGAGCGCGACTGGGAGTTCGCGCCAGGGGAGTGGCTGTGGGCGATGGCACTCCGGCTCTGACTCGTCGCCGGCTCTGACTCGTCGCCAGCGCACGCCCGCCGGAATTCACCGCCGATCCCGATGCCTGTGGATGCATCACGCTGTCGAAGCGCGCGCTTCAAGACCGCTCGGGCGGGCCTTGGCGCCACGTTGACAACCGGTGATGCACCCACGGTCATCAGGTGCCGAGCGGACCGCGCCGGATGAAGCCCGACCGCCGCCGGCGACGCCCGACCGCGACGCCGGACCGCCGATATGCACCCACGGTCATCGGGATCGGCGGTGACTTTGGCGCCGGCGCACGCGTGGGCCGCGGCCAGGTGTCACGGCGTGGCTGGCGCCTGCCGGAGCGCCCGGACCGCCGATATGCACCCACGGTCATCGGGATCGGCGACGACTTTGGCGCCGGCGCACGGCGTGCCGCCGGAGCGCCGTGCCCGTCGAAATACGCACCCACTCCATCGGGATCGGCGACGACTTTGGCGCTGGCGCACGGCGTGGGGCGCGGCCGTGTCACGGCGCTACTGGCGCCTACCGGAGCGCCCTGCCCGTCGATATATGCACCCACGGTCATCGGGATCGGCGGTGAACGTTGGCGCCGGCGCGCACGGCGCGGGGCTCGGCCAGGTGTGACGGCGCGGCTGGCGCCTGCCGGAGCGCCCTGCCCGCCGCGTTCAGCCTGGTCTCAGGATCGTGATCGACGTTCCGGTGCTGCTGCCGTCGGGGTCGTGGTTCGAGTCGGGTGCGTAGGTCAGCCCGGCCGCCGAGACGGACGTCACGGTGAAGGTGACGCTCGGCACGCCGGCTGCCGACAGCTTCGGCGACTGGACGGCGCAGGTTCCGTTGCCCTTCGTCGTGCACGACGCGGTGCCCGAAGCGCCGTCGCTCCACGTGCCGGTCACGACGGCGCCGCCGACCGCGGCGTGTGAGCCGTTTTCGATCCGGATCGTCACTCGGGCGGTCCAGTTCGGCCCCTTCGCGCTCGCCGACCCGTCCAGATCGCCGACGTGGACTTCCGGCGGCGGGGGCGGTGGCGGTGGCGGCGGGGGAGCCGCCTCGACCGTGATCGAAACGGTCGCCGGCGCGCTGGCGGTCGTGCCGTCGTGCACGCGATAGGTGAACGAGTCCGGGCCGCTGTAGGCGGCCGCCGGCGTGTAGACGACCGTCGCCCCGTCGGCGTTCGGGGCGCCCGGCGTGCAGGCGAGGTTGACGAGTGACCCGACGCCGCCGTGATCGGGCAGGTCGACGATCTGGAACGTCAGGTCGCAAGTGTCGGGATCGGTGCCCGCGAGGCTCACGGTGACCGGGTCCGGGGACGTCGTCGTCGCCGAGGTCGCGACGGCCGAGGGCGGGTCGTCGACCGCGGTGACGGTCACGGTGACCGTCGCCGAATCCGTTCCGCCCGCTCCATCGGAGATCGTGTAGTCGAAGGCATCGGAACCGCTGAAGCCCGCGTCGGGCGTGTACTGGATCGCGGTCCCGGACGGGTCCAGGATCGCCGTCCCGTTCGCCGGATCACCGACGGCGCTGACCGAGAGCGCGTCGCCGTCGGGATCGCTGTCGTTGGCGAGGACCGGGATCGAGACCGCCACGCCCTCGGTCGTCGTGGCGGCGTCGTCCACCGCGCCGGGCGGCTGGTTCGGCGGCGGCGGTGGCGGCGGGCCGCCCGAGAGCACCGCGCCGTCGGCGTCGATCACACCGCATCCGAAGTAACTCGGGTAGCGCGGATCGGTCGAGGGAATGGGCGTCGAGTTCACCCCGAATCCCAGGTCGGCGGAATCGCAGAGGCGGCCGCGGACGTCGTCGAGGAGGCCGGGATCGCCGGCGTCGGCCAGCCCCTGGGAGAGGAGCAGTGCGACGGTCCCGGCGAGATGCGGCGAGGCCATCGACGTCCCGCTCTGGGCCGAGTAGCCCTGGGGCGAGCAGAACATGCAGCTGCCGATCGGGACCGTCGAGTAGATCTGGTCGCCGGGAGCGGCGAAGTCGACCTCGGGACCGGTGCACGAGTAGCCGGTCAGCGCGTTGTTGCCGTTGGTGAACGTCGTCGAGAGGACCTCGGGATACGCACCCGGGTAGGCGACCGGGCAGCCGTAGAGGAGCTCCTGCCAGTTGAGCGGGTTGACGTTGCCCGACGCTGCGACCATCAGCAGGCCCTGGGCGTGGGCGGCCGACACGGCGGTGGCGAGGGCCGGCGAGATCTCGTGGGTGCCGAGGCTCATGTTCACGACGTCGATGTCGTTGTCGAGGGCCCACTGCAGGGCGAGGATCAGGTTCGAGACGTCGCCCTCGCCGTTCGCATCGAGGATCTTGAGCGCGAAGAGGTCGACCTCCGGCGCGACGCCGGCCACGAGGTAGCCGTTCTTCTCGGCCGCGAGGATGCCCGCGACGTGGGTCCCGTGGCCGTTGTCGTCGTACGGGTCCGCATCGTTGTTCGCGAAGTCGTAGCCGCCGGCGTAGTTGCCGAGGAACTCCGGGTCGACGACATACGGCGAGTCGTCGGGGTCGTCGTGGATGTAGTCGATGCCGGTGTCGATGATCGCGACGTTCACGCCCTGGCCGCGGACGCCTGCGGCGTGGACGGCCGGCGCGCCGATGTGTTCGACGCCCCAGGCGTTCTCGTATTCGTGGTCGCCGGTGTTCGCGCCGTGGTCGAAGGCGGTGAGCCGGGCATCGCGCTCGACGCTGCGGACGCCTCGCTCCGAGGCGAGGCCCTTCAGGGCGGCGGCCGGCAGCTCGGCGGCGAGGCCGTTGACGAGGGCGAGGCGGCCGCGCACGGTCCCGCCGGCTCGCTCGATCGCCTGCTCCGCGGCACGGTCCGGTGGGCCGTCGAACGTGACGATGACCTTGACCGCCTCGGCCGAAGTCTGGGCCCCTTGGGCCGCCAGGACCGGGGTCGCGCTCGCGGCGAGCAGGAACACGGCCGCGGCGAAGCCGGACCTCCGACGAAGACCAGGGCCGAACATCCCGCTCCCTCCGATCCCCCAACCGCCCCGGCTGCCCGCCCGATCGACACGCCGGCTGCCGGCGTCGTCGAGCAGGGGCTGACGGTACGCCCGGCGGCGGCCCGCCGCAAGGGGTTCGGCGCACCGACGCACCAGTAGGATGTCGGGGTGACTTCCGGTTCCGCGGTCCGGCCGATCCCGGCGGCCACGGTCGTCCTCCTGCGGCCCGACCCGGACGGCGGGTCGCCCCGGATCCTGCTCACCCAGCGACCGGCGTCGATGGCGTTCGCGGCTGACCTCCACGTCTTCCCCGGCGGCCGGATCGACCCGGGCGACGCCGACCCTCGGGCGGTCGACCGGTCCGCGCTCGCGCCCGGCGAGGCGGCGCAACGCATGGGCCGGGTCGTCCCGCCGGACGTCGCGATCGCCGCCCATCTCGCCGCGATCCGGGAGCTCTACGAGGAGGCGGGCGTCCTGCTCGCCGACGAGCGGGGCGGGACCGGCGCTCGGGGGCGGCCCGGACCGACCGAGAGGACCCGGCTGCTGTCGGGAGAATCGACGATCGCCGACATCGGCGAGGCGTTCGACCTGCGGTTCCGCACCGATCTGCTCGTCCCGATCGGGCGCTGGACGACGCCGCCGGTCATGCCCCGCCGGTTCGACACCCACTTCTTCGCCGCGGAGCTGCCGCCGGACAGCGAGCCGAGCTTCGTCGGCGGCGAGGTCGTCGCTCATCGCTGGCTGACCGCACGGGCGGCCCTCGAGGCGATGGCCGATCGGACGATCGCGATGTGGATCCCGACGAGTGCGACGCTCCAGCGCCTCGA
>DASTEU010000257.1:0-9158 GCA_035709325.1 Candidatus Limnocylindrales bacterium
GCGGACGGCTCGGCCGGCGGGTCGGGATCGGGGGAGGGCTCCGTCTCGGCCGGCGGGTCGGTCGGTTCGGGGCAGGAGATCTCGACACTCTTCGCGGTGTTGTCGAGGAGGACCTCGACGGTCGCCCCGACGGGGATCGCCGACTCGCTCGCGGACCGGCTCGCGATCTCGGTGCAGCCGGTCTCGTCGACGGTCGTCGAGACGAGGTCCGAGCGGACGTCGAGCAGGACCGGGCCGGCGCCGTCGGCCGGTCGGGCGATCCCGGCCAGGGTGGCCGCGCCTTCGTCGTCGGTCGTCGCGCTCGCGACCTGGATCGGCGCGTCCGGCACGCGGTAGCTCGTGATCGTGATCGTCGCCCCGGCGATCGGGCCGTCGAAGGCGTCCACGTGGCGGACGACGACGACCGCGTCGAGCACGACGTCGGCCGGCGGCTCGGCCGGCGGGTCGGCGGCCAGCGCCCCGGCGGGCGCGAGCAGCAGCCCGACGACGAACGTGACGGCGGCGACGGCGACCGGCCGTCGGTACTTGTTTCCCACGCGCGCTCCCGGCAGTACTACGGTGACGGCCCGCAGGATCGCCGGGCCTGCCGACGCCTGTCCATAGGGCGAATGCCGCATCGCGGGGCCGCCAGTGCACCGGCGCACCGGTCGTCTTTGGGCACGATCCCACCGCACTCCCCATGCTGGCGGGCCGGTGTTAGACTCCCGGCACGTCCGGCGGTCCCTCGAGCGCGTCCCCGATCGAGGCACCAGCCGGTTTCGCGACTGAGAACCCAACGACATTCGGACAAGCCACCCGAGGAGAGGCGATGCCGCTGCGTTCCGACTCCGAGAACTTCGCGCTCATCCGGGTCATCGGCGTCGGCGGTGGCGGGAGCAATGCCGTCAACCGGATGATCCGGGCCGAGATGATGGGCGTGGAGTTCATCGCCTGCAACACCGACGCCCAGGCCCTTCTCCAGTCCGATGCGCCGCACAAGATCCGGATCGGCGACAAGATCACCCGCGGCCTCGGGGCCGGCGGCGACAGCTCGATCGGCCAGCGGGCGGCCGAGGAGGACTCCGAGAAGATCGCCGAGGCCCTGACCGACTCGGACATGGTCTTCATCACCGCGGGCCTCGGCGGCGGCACCGGTTCGGGCGCCGCCCCGATCGTCGCGCAGATGGCCAAGGAGGCCGGTGCACTCACGATCGGCGTCGTTACCAAGCCCTTCAGCTTCGAGGGCGCGAAGCGCAAGCTCGTTGCGGAGAAGGCAGCCGAGGAGCTCAAGGCCCAGGTCGACACGCTGATCACGATCCCCAACGACCGCCTCAAGGACGTCGTCCAGAAGAACACCTCGATCATCGACGCGTTCCGGGTCGTCGACGACGTCCTCCGCCAGGGCGTCCAGGGGATCAGCGACATCATCACGATGCCGGGCCTCATCAACCTCGACTTCGCCGACGTGCGGGCGATCATGAAGGACGCCGGTTCGGCGCTCATGGGGATCGGCCGGGCGACCGGCGAGAACCGGGCGATCGAGGCGGCCCGCCAGGCGATCGCGAGCCCCCTCCTCGAGGTCAACATCCAGGGTGCCCAGGGCATCCTCTTCAACATCACCGGCTCCTCGAGTCTCAGCCTGTTCGAGGTGACCGAGGCGGCCGAGGAGATCCGGGCGGCGGCCGATCCGGAGGCCAACATCATCTTCGGCACGAGCTTCAACGAGCGGCTCGGCGACGAGGTGATGATCACGGTCATCGCCACCGGCTTCGACGGCACGCGCCGCCGCGAGTCGCCGCGCCAGGCGGCCGCATCCCAGCCGAGCGAGGCCGCGACGTCCGTTCGGGCGCCGCGCGAGCGGGACTTCCTCCAGGAGCTCGAGCGCCAGCGGACGCAGTCGGCCGACGGCGGCTTCGAGATCCCGGTCCCCGACGAGGACAGGGCGGCCGCGACCGTCTCGCCGCGCGTCGAGCGAACGGTCGGCGAGCCGGTGCCGGTCAAGCGCAGCGCGGCCTACGACGCGGACGACCTGGAGATCCCCTCCTTCCTTCGACGCAAGTAGCCGCCCGCACGTCCCGAGCCGGGACGGGCGCCGTCCGCCGCGCTCCCCGGCGCCCACGGTCGCCCGTAGCGAGATGAACGACCGAGAGATCGAGCGGCTCCGGGCTGCCCGCGAGCGGGTCCTGGAGCGGATTGCCCAGGCGTGCGCTCGGGTGGGGCGGGATCCGGGTGAGGTCACGCTCGTCGCCGTCTCGAAGACCGTGCCGGTCGGGCGGCTCCGGGCGGCCGTCGCGGCCGGGCTGACGACCCTCGGCGAGAACCGGGTTCAGGAGGCCGAGGAGAAAGTCAGGCAGGTCGAGGGCGCGACGTGGCACCTCGTCGGGCCTCTCCAGTCGAACAAGGCTCGCCGGGCGATCGCCGCGTTCGACGTGATCGAGTCGGTCGACTCGCTCGAGCTCGCCCGCCGCCTCGACCGCCTCGCCGGGGATGCGGTCGCAGCCGCCCGCCCGGCCCGCCTGCCGGTCCTGCTCGAGGTCAACGTCGACGGCGATCCGCGCAAGACCGGCTTCGACCCGCCGGCGCTCGAGGCCGCGCTCGGCGATCTGGCGGCCCTGTCCCGGCTCGAGGTCCGCGGCCTCATGACGATCGGCCGGCTCGTCGAGCGGCCGGAGGACGCCCGCCCGACGTTCCGGGCCCTGCGCGCCCTCTCGGAGCGGCTGCGGACGGTCGCCCCGGGGCTCGGCCGGGAGCTGTCGATGGGAATGAGCGCCGACTACCCGATCGCGGTGGAGGAGGGCGCGACGATCGTCCGCGTCGGCCAGGCGATCTTCGGCGAGCGGCCCCATCGCCATGACGGCGGGCCGCTCCACGTCCACGAGCCGCTGTGAGGACACGGCAAGAATCGCTGGTAGACTCCGCCCGTGGCGCTGTTCCTCTCGAACCTGATCCAGTTCACGCTCATCGCGGTCTGGCTGCTGGTGCTCGGACGGGTCCTCGTCAGCTGGGTCGATCCGATGGGTCGCAACCAGCTGTCGGCGCTGCTGATCCAGACGACCGAGCCGATTCTCGCGCCCGTCCGGCGGGTCCTGCCGCGGGCCGGCATGTTCGACTTCGCGCCCCTTGTCGTCCTCATCATCCTCGGCGCGCTGTGGCGCGCCTTCTGAGTCCTGGCTGACGACGTCCGGTTCGCCGTCCGACTGACCCCGAGGGCCGGATCGGACCATGTCGACGGTGTCGTCGACGGCGTCCTCAAGGCGCGGGTAACGGCGCCGGCCGTCGCGGGCGCCGCCAACCAGGCCCTCGTCCGGCTCATCGCCGACGAGCTCGGCGTCGCCCGCCGCGACGTCCGCCTCGTCGCCGGGGCGGCCGGTCGCCAGAAGCTCATCGTCGTCGACGGCGTCGACCCGGAGGTCGTCGTTGCCCGCTGGCCGGGGCTGCGGGTATAGTCGTGACGCTCCGGTGCCCCGCACGGCGCCGCGGCATCGGGCGATTGGCTCAGTGGTTAGAGCACGCGGTTCACATCCGCGGGGTCACTGGTTCGAATCCAGTATCGCCCACCATCCGATCGTGACGGGACAGGGCCTTCGGGCCCTGTTCTCGCGTCCGGGACCGACCGTCCCCGCCCGCGAAGCGGCGCCGCCGCGTCAGCCGGACAGGATCCGAACCTCGGCGCCCGTCAACCGCTTCCACCAGTGGCCGTAGCGGCGGTACACGGTCGGATCGCGGTCGGCGAGGAATGCCAGGAGCCCCCCGGCCTCCGCCTCGAGTCCTTCCCACGCGTTCTTCGACAGCCGGTGGAACGCGGTCGCCTCGATGCCGCCGTCGAGCGGGCGCCAGACGCCGGCGACCGAGCCGTCGACGAGCAGCGTCGGCAACAGGTCGCCGTTCACCCGGCCGACGAGCCGGCGGTACTCGGGCGGGATCACCCGGCTCCGGTCGAAGTACGCGAGGAGGACGCTGTCCCACATCGGCAGCAGCCGCGGCGGAGCGGGCGTGTCGTCGGGCGGGAGGGGCGCGCCCGGCACGTCGAACAGCTCGGTCCCGGCAGGCCCCTCGTGCCGGACGAGTTCGTCGCCGAGGGCCCGCACGGTGTCTCGGACCGTCGATCGGCCGAGCAGGGCGAACTTCGCGACGTCGGCCACCGAGGCCGGCCCGAACGCCTCGAGGTAGCGCCGGACGAGCCGTCGGGCGGACCCGTCTCCGTCCGCCGGTGGATCATCCCGCCGAGCCGCGACGAATGCCGCCCTGGGCCCGAACGACCACGGCCCGCCGGTCGGGGCGTGGACGAGCGGCGCGTACGTCCGCAGCGCCCACCAGGCCCACCGGGCGCGCTCGCCGAGTCGGGGCTCGAACCGTCCCTCGATCTCGACCCTCGTCCGCGGCCGGGCGGCGAACTCCAGGAGCTCGGGCATGAGCGCATCGGCGTCGGCCGTCGTGAGGCCGCTGTTCCTGAACCGGGGATCGTTGAGCCGGGACGCGAGCAGGTTGCCGACCATCGCGTCGTGGAACGCCGGGTAGTCGTCGGCATGGACGGCGTGGAGCGTGATCCGCATCAACGTCGCCTTGACGATCGCGTAACTCGCGAAGGCGGCGTCGAGCTCGGCCGGGTCGAAGCCGGCGACGCGGTTCCACAACGCGAGGTACGGCGACGGCGCCTCCTGCGCCTGCAGGGCGACGACGCGCCGGACCGCCTCGATCGCGCCGAGCGGTTCCCGGCGCAGGAGCAGCTGCCGGGCGAGCGTGGCCCGGTTGAGCTGGCGTTCGGTGAGGCGCATCGGGAGATTCTAGGCGCGGCGCGACGCGATCAACGCGATGCGATCAACGCGACGCGAGCCGCCGCCGAAGGGCGAGCTTCCGGAGCTCGTCGGCCCACAACACGCTGCTCGCCGCCGCCGTGCAGAGGAGCCAGTCGGTCGCCGCCAGCGGGACGGTCCCGAAGGCCTCGTTGAGGAACGGCAGGTGGACGACGAGGACCTGGAGCCCGAGCGACAGGGCGATGGCCCAGAACAGCCGCGGGTTGTCCGAGAGCCGGTGGAACGCCGAGTCGCGATCGGACCGCGAGTTGAGGACGTTGAACAGCTGGGCGAGGACGAGGACCGTGAACGCCGCGGTCCGCGCCTCGTCGAAGCCGCCGCTGCCCGGGACGAGGCCGCCCGGCAGCTTGAGGTCCATGACGAAGAGCGTCGCGAGCGCCATGACGGTCCCGACGAACAGCACACCGAGGGCCATCTCGCGGTCGACGACCCGGTCGGTCAGGCGGCGGGGGCGCCGGCGCATGACGTCGCGCGGCGGCGGGTCGTAGCCCAGGGCGAGGGCCGGCGCCGAGTCGGTCAGCAGATTGACCCACAGGATCTGGGTCGCGAGGAGCGGCGCGACGACCGCCTCGCCGCCGACGTCGAGCCCGATGACGCCGGCTCCGATGACACCGAGGAACATCGTGAGGACCTCACCGGCGTTCGACGAGAGGAGGTAGCGGAGCGACTTGCGGAGGTTCGCGAAGATCGCCCGCCCCTCCCGAACGGCGCCGACGATCGTCGCGAAGTTGTCGTCGACGAGGATCATGTTCGCGGCTTCCTTCGTGACCTCGGTGCCGCTGATGCCCATCGCGACGCCGATGTCGGCCGCCTTGAGGGCCGGCGCGTCGTTCACGCCGTCGCCGGTCATCGCGACGATGTTGCCGTCGGCCTGGAGCGCGTCGACGATCCGGAGCTTGTGTTCGGGCGCGACCCGGGCGTAGACGTTGACGGTCTTCACCCGCTCGGCGAACGTGGCGTCGTCGAGCTCGTCGAGGTCCGCGCCGGTCAGCGCCGTCGGCGCCGCCCGGTCGCCCCGGACCGCCCCGTCCGCCTCTCCCGACTCCGGGACGATGCCCAGGTCGGCCGCGATGCGGGCCGCAGTCCGGGGATGGTCGCCGGTGATCATCATGATCCGGATCCCGGCCCCGCGGGCCTCCTCGATCGCCGCGCGGGCCTCCGGCCGGGCCGGGTCGATCATCCCGACGATGCCGGCGAAGACGAGCTCGCGCTCGACCGATTCATCGGGTTCGGCAAGATCGGAGACCTCGAGCGGCCGATAGGCCACCGCGAGCGTGCGGAGGGCCGCGCCAGCCAGCCGGTCGACGCCGGCCAGGATCTGCCCGCGACGCTCGTCGGTCAGGGCCTCGGCGGCGGCGCCGACCCGCTCGCGCGTGCAGCGGCCGATGAGGACGTCGGCGGCGCCCTTCGTGACGATTGCCAGCCGGCCCCCCCGATCGGCGTCGGCCTCGATGCTCGTCATGAGCCGCCGCTCCGAGCTGAACGGGACCTCGGCCCGCCGCCGGAAGCGGGCCCGTCGGACCTCCTCGATCCCGAGCTTGCGCTCCGCCACGAGGAAGGCCGCGTCGGTCGGGTCGCCGCGGATCGTCCACGTGCCGTCTTCCTCGATCAGCTCCGCGTCGTTGGCCAGGCTGCCGCCGGCGAGGACCGCCCGGACCTCGTCGAACAGCGGTCCCGGCAGCAGCGGTTCCTGGTCGTCGAGGATCCGGCCCTCCGGCCGGTAGCCGATCCCGCTGACCGAGACCTCGCCCGACCGGGTCACGATCCGCTGGATGGTCATGGCGTTCTGGGTCAACGTTCCGGTCTTGTCCGAGGCGACGACCGATGCGGACCCGAGCGTCTCGACCGACGACAGCTTCTTGACGATCGCCCGCTGGCGGGCCATTCGCTGGACGCCGAGGGCGAGGATCACGGTGACGATCGCCGGCAGTCCCTCCGGCACGGCCGCCACCGCGAGCGACACGCCGATGAGCAGGACGTCGACGAAGTCGGCCGGCTCGGAGACGCCCGAGGTCAGGAGGATGGCCGCGACGATGACGATCGCGATGACGACGACAGCGATCCCGAGCGCCCGCCCGAGAAGGTCGATCTCGCGCTGGAGCGGGGTCCGCTCCTCGCCGGTCCGGCCGAGGAGGATGGCGATCCTGCCCATCTCGGTCGCCATGCCGGTCGCCGTGACCACCGCCAGGCCGCGGCCCCGGGTGACCGCGGTGCCGCTGAAGACCATGTTCAGCCGGTCGCCGAGGCTCGCCGGCCGTGGCAGCGTCGCCGGGTCCTTGAGGATCGGCTCGCTCTCGCCCGTGAGTGATGCCTCGGCGATCGTCAGCGACGCGGCCCGGAGGAGCCGGCCGTCGGCGGCGATCGCATCGCCCTCCCGCAGCACGAGGAGATCGCCGGGCACGACCTCGCTGGCCGGAACGGTCACCTCGCTGCCGTCGCGGAGGAGGCGCGCCTCGGGGGCGGCCATGCGCTGGAGCGCGGCGAGGGCCTGCTCGGCGCTCCGCTCCTGGAGAAATCCGAGGACGGCATTGGCGACGACGATCGCGGCGATGACGATCGCCTCGGTCGGCAGCCCGCCGCCGCCCTCGAGCGCCCACGCGACGACCGAGACGCCGATCGCGACGAGCAGGAGGTAGATCAGCGGGTCGGCGAACTGGACGAGGAATTTCCGCCAGGTCGGCACCCGTTCGGCGGGGTCCAGCCGGTTCGCACCGAACCGGACCAGGCGGTCCGCCGCGTCGGCGGCCGCGAGGCCGGTTGCCGCATCGACGCCCAGCGAGGCCGCGACCGCCGGGCCGTCGGCGAGCGACGCGTCGGCGGGCGGCGTGAGGGCGGCCGCCTCGCGGCCGCCGGGCGCTGGGTCCGGTCCGGTCATCGATCCCGAGTATGGCGCCGTCGGCCGGGCCGGGCCGGGCACCGTCGAATGGCTGCCCCGCGAAGTCCGCGCAGGGATCGGCCGGTCAGTGCAAGCCGCCTGCAACCCCGCCGCCGGGTCGCCGAACCCCAGCGGCACGCACGCGGCGCTACGGTCGTTGCGACCGGTGCGATCCGGCCGAAGGAGGTTTCACCATGGACCAGTCCACCGCCCAGGCCGAGCGTCTCGAGATGCACGACGGCCAGGATTTCGTGTGCCCCAACTGCAACTGCGAGATCATGCTCAAGCATCACGGCGACCCGGCGAAGATGCCGCGCATGATGCCGTTCACCTGCTGCTGCGGCACGCCGATGCAGCCAGAACACGCCGGGAGCCGCTGATGGGCCACGACCGAGCCTGGACGGCGCCCGAGATGACGCCGCTCGTGGACGCTCCCGACGAGGCCGAGCGCCACGCCGAGGACCGTCGCGGCGTCGTCGACGTCGATCCGGCCGCCGACACCGCCCCCGACCCAGGAGAAGTTCCCGGGCTCGAAACGCGCGTCGAGGGTCGATCTCGACTGGGGACGACGAGCGGCGCCGACCGGACCGACGAAGGCGCCGGTCAGCAGCGCGAGGATCCGGCCCCCTGACAGGCGGTCGCGCGGCTGCCCCGGCATGAGCCCGGGGCCGCCGCGCCCCGCGCAGATGCAACGGCGAAGCGACGCCGCCGCCCGCGCGGGGCTCGCAGCCGTCAGTCGATGACGGTCACGCTCGGTCCATCGATCCAATCGTGGGAGGTAGGCATGGGCAAGTTCGCGCTCGGGTTCATCGTCGCCGTCATCCTGGTGATCTTCATCGTCGTGCAGTGCGCCCAGGCGCTGTTCTGATTCGAGACCGTCACCGCCCGAGCCGAGTCGCCCCGACGCCGAGCGTGCGCCGCAGCCGCAGCCAGCGCCCGACCGCCCGGCGCTCCTCGCGTGGCGAGAGCCTGACGCCGCCGAAGCGGGCCAGCGCGTAGTCGGCCGCGAGCAGGTCGAGCGCCAGGCCCGAGACCGCCCCTCGGTCTCGCAGTCGGCGGGCATGTTCGGCCGGCGTCTCGCCCGGGAACCGGCCGAAGGCGGTGCCGCGAAGCGCAACGTCGATCGCCCGGTACGCACTCACCGCATCGACCGGATCCTGTCGCCTGCCGAAGGGGCGGCGTCGTCGCCGGACCGGCGGGCGGGCCTCCGGGTCGCCCCTGTCGATCACCCGGGTCTCGGCCGCCTGCCCTTCGTCTTCGTCGCGGCGCCGCATCCAGAGCCGCACGAGGATCACGACCGCGACGGCCACCGCCACGATGACGACGGCGGCCGCCAGAAGCACCTCGTCGCTCGGCGGGGCGGATGCGCCGCCGCCCCGAACCGAGCCGCCGGTGACGACCGATGGCGTGGCCCGCCCGGAGCCGAACAGGGCCACGAGCCCGACGTAGACGAGCGCGCAGCCGGCGGCGATCGAGATCAGCCAGGCCGC
>DASTEU010000258.1:0-3423 GCA_035709325.1 Candidatus Limnocylindrales bacterium
TCAGGCCTCCGTCGACGCGGCGAGCCTCGCCCCGTACTGGCGCTCGTACCAGGCGTCCCAGTCGCCCGACTTCGCCGCCCGCCACCAGCCCTCGTTGGCGAGGAACCAGTCGACGGTCGCGGCGATCCCCTCCTCGAACGAGGTCCGGTTGCGCCAGCCGAGCGCCTCGAGCTTGGCCCCGTCGAGCGCGTAGCGCCGGTCGTGACCCGGGCGGTCGGGCACACTCCGGACGAGCGACCAGGGCTTGCCGAGCCGGGCGAGGAGCGTCGCGACGACGTCGCGGTTCGCCATCTCGGCCGAGCCCGGGACGTTGTAGGTCTCGCCGCTCACCCCGTGCCGCAGGACGTGGTCGACCGCGCCGGCGTGATCGGCGACGTAGAGCCAGTCGCGTTCCTGGAGGCCGTCGCCGTAGAGGGGCAGCGGCAGGTCGTCGATCGCGTTCGTGACGAAGAGCGGGATGAGCTTCTCGGGATGGTGGAAGGGGCCGTACGTGTTCGAGCCGCGCGTGACGACCGCGTCGAGGCCGTGGGTCGCGACGTAGCTTCCGACGAGCAGCTCGCCGGCCGCCTTCGCCGCCGAGTAGGGCGAGCGCGGCGCCAGCGCATCGGTCTCCCGCGAGCGGCCGGTCTCGACGGAGCCGTAGACCTCGTCGGTCGAGACCTGGAGGAGGCGGATGGGGATCGCGCGCTCCGCCGACACGGCTCGGACCGCCTCGAGCAGGACGTGGACGCCGATGACGCCCGTCCGCAGGAACGCCTCGGGATCGAGGATGCTCCGATCGACATGGGACTCCGCGGCGAAATTGAGGACGGCGTCGGCCTCGGCGACGAGCGGCTCGACGACCGCCGGGTCGGCGATATCGCCCTGGACGAAGCGGTAGCGGGCGCTCAGCTCCGGATCGGATTCCACGTCGGCGAGGTTCGCCCGGTTGCCGGCGTACGTCAGCTTGTCGAGGACCGTGATCCGCGTCCCGTCGCGGCGGGCGAGGACGTCCCGGACGTACCACGAACCGATGAAGCCGGCCCCGCCGGTGACGAGCAGTCGGCCGAATCGCCGGACCTCGGGCTCGTTCACCCGACCGGCCGCTCGATCGGCGGCGGCAGGCGACCTTCCGCGTCGTCGTCGCGGGCGAGCTCGGCCGCCCGCAACAGCGAGGGCACCGTGCCGGCGTCGGTCCAGTGGCCGTCGTAGATCCGGCTGAACAGCCGCCCGTCGGGGATGTAGTGGTTCAGGACGTCGGTGATCTCGAACTCGCCACGGCCCGACGGGGCGAGGGAGTCGATGACCGCGAACGCATCCGGTCGCAGGAAGTAGACACCGATCGGAATGAGATCGCTCTTGGGCTCGACCGGCTTCTCCTCGAAGCCGACGACGGCGCCCGAGGCGTCGAGCTCGGCGACGCCGAACCGCTCGGGGTCGGGGACGCGGTACAGGAGCGTACCTGCGCCCCACGGGCCGGCCTCGAACTCCTCGGCGACACTCGACAGGTCGGGCCCGCGCAGGATGTTGTCGCCGAGGACGCAGCAGAACGAGTCGTCGCCGACGAAGTCCCGGGCGAGGCCGATCGCATGGGCGATGCCGAGCGCGCCGCGCTGGTAGCGGTAGGTCAGGCTCAGCCCGAAATGGTCGCCGTCGGCGAGCAGCTCGACGACGTCGCCGACGCTCTTGCCGCCGACGACGACCATCACCTCGTGGATCCCCATCCCGGCCAGCGTCTCGATCGGGTAGTAGATCATCGGCCGGTCGTAGATCGGCAGCAGGTGCTTGTTCGTGACGATCGTGAGCGGAAAGAGGCGGGTGGCCGTGCCGCCGGCGAGGACGATGCCCTTCATTCGCCGGTCAGGGTAGCAGGGGCGATGCGGCGTTCGGCGCGGACGGGGCGGCCGACGGCCCCGGCGTAGGCGTCGGTTCGATGCACGGCTGCTCGCCGCCGGGCAACGCTCCGTCCTCGCCGACCTCGGAGCAGTCGATCGGCTGCTCGTCGGCCGGCGGCAGGCCGCCCTCGTAGCCGAGGACGACGAGGACGTATTCGATCTTGTCCAGGTTCGTCGTCGGCGCGAGATAGGCGGTCTGGACGACGCTGTTCGCATCGCGCCGCACGTCGATGACCTGGCCGAGCAGGAGCCCCTTCGGATAGGGCGAGCGGATCCCGCCGGCGAGCTCGATCCCGGCCGTCACGACCTCCTCGCCGAGCTCGATCTCCTCGGTCGAGTCGATGTTCCGCATGATCAGGGCGCCGCCCAGCTGGCCGATGACCTCGCCGGTCGCGCCGCTGATCTGGACCTGGCCGATCACGGTCGAGCTCTGGTCGGTGATGAGGACGACGTTCGCGTGGTCCGGCCCGAGCTCGATTACGCGCCCGACGAGGGCGCCGCCCTCGGCGATGACGACGTCGCCCTGGGCGATGCCGGAGTTGCTGCCCTTGCCGATCGTGACGACCCGGCGGAACTCCGACGACTCGCGGGCGATCACCTCCGCCGCCGTCGTCTCGTAGGCGAAGCTGCTCTGGAGCTGCAGGAGGCCGGTCAGCAGCTCGTTCTCGCGCTGGGCCTCCTCGAGGCGGAGGTTTTCCGCAGTGAGGCGCTCGTTCTCGCGGCGAAGCGCGGTGTTGTCCGAGTGGAGGCGATCGATGTCCGACACCGCCTGGAAGGCGCCGGCAACGCCCTCCGCGACGTCGTCGATCGCCCCCTGGACCGGCCGCAGCGCGAAGCCGAGGGCGCCCTGGAAATCGGCGGCGAGCGGGTTCGAGGAGAACGCCATCATCACCAGGGAGGTCGCGAGGAATGCCGTGAAGACGATCGAGCGGCGGCGGGCGGTCCGGGAGGCGAGCAGGTTCGACATCGTCGTCCTAGCCTAACGCGGTCCGTCGTGCGCGCCGGCCGGGGCGGCCGGGGCGGGCCAGGCCGGGCCAGGCCGGGCGGTCGGCAGCACCCGCTATCGGGGCGGCCGGGCGTACGTGTCGGCGACGAGCACGCGGTCCATCGTCGGGTCGCCCAGCTCCTGCAGGACGATACCGGTGCCGCGGACCACGCACGTGAGCGGGTCGTCGGCGATGTGGACCGGCATCTGCGTCGCGTCCGCCGCCCGCCGATCGAGGCCGGCGAGGAGCGCGCCGCCGCCGGCGAGGACGATCCCCTGGTCCATGATGTCGGCGACGAGCTCCGGCGGGGTCTCCTCGATCGTGTCCTTGATCGTGTCGACGATCTGCTGGACCGACGGCTCGATCGCCTCGCGGATCTGGTCGGCGCCGACCTCGACGCTCCGGGGCAGGCCCGTCAGCAAGTCGCGGCCGCGAAGCGAGATCCGCTGCTGGTCCCATTCGCCCGGGTAGGCCGAGCCGATCGCGATCTTGATGTCCTCCGCGGTCCGTTCGCCGAGGAAGAGGTTGTACTCGCGCCGGGCGAACGCGACGATGTCCTGGTC
>DASTEU010000259.1:0-2299 GCA_035709325.1 Candidatus Limnocylindrales bacterium
CCGATCGACCAGGCCGGGAACTGGCACTCGTAGGTCATGAGCGGGGCGATGACCGCGGTGTGCTGGGGCAGGACGTAGCCGTAGCGTTCGGCGACCGCCATCGCCGAGAGGATGTTCGGGGTCGCGTACGGCCCCATGATCAGGTCGACCTCGTCCTGGCTGATCAGCCGCTCGTACAGCTGGGTCACCCGGGCCTGATCGGACTCGTCGTCGAGGACCGTCCACTCGACGGGCCGGCCGAGGAGGCCGCCGTTCGCGTTCAGGCGCTGGACGAACTGCTCGCCGACGATCCGGTGGATCACGCCGGTCGCGCCGAAGGCGCCGGTGAGCGAGAGCGTCGAGCCGACGGTGATCGGCTCGCCCGACGGCGGAGCGACCGACGGCGATCCTTCCGCCGGCGTGGAAGCCGACGGCTGCGGGGCCGCGCTCGCGCTCGCTTGGGGACTGGCCGTGGCGGCGGGCGAGCAGCCGGCGAGGGCGACTGCCAGCAGCGCCGCCGACGCGCGCACGCTGGTCGATCGGATGTTCACGCTGCGACCTCCTCCTGAACCGGGTACACCGGCGCGATCGGGGCAACCGACGCCGGCCTGCCCGCCGACGGCGAGCGACTCGGACCGGACCGAGCGTAACCACACTGAACATCCTGTGCAATACCGTTGCACACGATTCCCGGCGGGCTGCGCGCCGGCTCGCCGTGGATCAGCCCGTGCCGGACGGACCGGACGGCTCGTCGGGGCCGAGGCGAGCCAGGGCGCCAGCGTAGAGCTTCGAGGACGGGCTGAGCGCGACCGCCAGGCGGAGGTGCGTCCGGGCCTCCTTCGGGCGGCCGAGCTGCTTGAGGCTCTGGCCCAGGGCGTAGTGCGCGTAGTGGGCCGAGGGGTCGACCTCGAGCAGCTCCGCGAACGTCTCGCGCGACCGATCGTGCTGGCCGGAGTTGTAGTAGGCCCGGCCGAGGGCCTCGAGGATCGAGCCTTTGCCCGGCTCGAGGCGGGCCGCCCGTTCGAGGACGATCGCGGCCTGGGGATAGTGGCGCTGCTTCAGCAGCTCATGACCGCGCTGGAGCAGCTCGTAGGCCGACTCGCGGTCGGCTGCGTCATCCTCCACGGGCCAATGGTGGCACGAAGCGCGCCGGCCCATCTGCCCGTGCATGGGGTGCACGTGTCGGCGGCGCAGGCCCGTCCGATCGACGCCCGCGCGGCCGGTTGATGCATTTACATGCATCAAAGGCGTGGCGGGGTGGGTGGACCCGTGCACCAGGCGAACGACTCCGCCCGGATTCGGCGGTTCCGGCCGCGACACGTGCATCGGGTGCACGACGCCCACGATCCCCGGCGGGGGAGGCCGTCAGCTGGCGCCGTCGCGCCAGGCGGCCAGGTCGACCCGCTTGAGGCGAGGCGATTCGGTGACGCCCGGGATCCGGCCCCGCTTCGCGATCGGGCGGCCGTCGATCTCCTTGATGTCGCCGGTGAAGTCGATCGGCGTGGCGCCGCTGATGTACGACCCGACGGCGAACGAGTCGACAGGCGCGCCGGACTCCTTGAAGTAGCGGATCCGCTCGGGGTTGAGGCCGCCCGAGACGACGATCTTCACGTGATGGAAGCCGGCCTGGTCGAGCCGGGCGCGGACCTCGTGCACGAGGTCGGCGGTGACCCGGCCCCGCTCGGACGGCGTATCAAGGCGAATGCCGTAGAGCCGGTCGCCGAGCGCGTGGGCCACGCGGAGCGCCTCCTCCGCCTCGTCCTTGAACGTGTCGACGAGCACGATCCGGGGCACGTCCGGCCCGAGGTCCCGGTCGAAGGCGAGGGCCGCCTCGACCGTGTCGCCGAAGATGAGAACGAGCGAGTGGGGCATCGTGCCGGTCGGGTTCAGGCCGGCCAGGCGGGCACCGGCCGGCGTGGAGGCGCCGACACAGCCACCGACGATCGCGGCGTAGTCGAGGACGTCGACGATGTCCGGGTGTACATGCCGGGCGCCGAACGAGATCACCGGCTGCGGCGCAGCCACCTCGACGCACTCCCGGGCCGCCGTCGCCCAGCCGGTCGACTGGGCAAGCATCCCGAGGAACGCGGTCTCGTAGAGCCCGAAGGTTCGGTAGCGCGCCCGGATCCGCAGCACGATCTCCTTGGGGTCGATCGCGTCGCCGTCCTCGAGCGCCTCGACGCTGACCTCGGCCGGATCGCACTCGGCGAGGACATGGCCGAGCAGGTTCTTCGCCTCGTCGATCCCGCAGAGGACCGCCGGCTCGCGGGTGAAGACCTCCATCGTCACCATCGGGTCGAGGCCTTCGCGCTCGAGGATC
>DASTEU010000260.1:0-2093 GCA_035709325.1 Candidatus Limnocylindrales bacterium
ATCCGCCAGCGCCCGATCGTGCCGGGCTCCGGCGCGAACGCGCGGATCGGGTCCTCGGCAGAGATCCGGACCTCGATCGCGTGGCGCGCGGGCTCGGCGGACCGCTGGGCTGCGGCCAGCGCCCCAGCCGAGAACGGTCGGCCGGCCGCGAGCCCGAACTGCTCCCGGACGAGGTCGAGATCCGCGACGAGCTCCGTGACGCCGTGTTCGACCTGGAGCCGCGTGTTGACCTCGAGGAACCAGAACTGGCGATCCGTGTCGAAGAGGAACTCCGCGGTCGACGCGTTGCGGAGGTCGGCCGCCTCACCGACGTGGACCGCCATCGCGTGGAGCGCCCGCCGCTCGGCCGCCATGAGGCCCGGCGCCGGCGACTCCTCGACGAGTTTCTGGTGCCGGCGCTGGAGTGAGCAATCGCGCTCACCGAGTGCGATGACGGTGCCGTCGGCACCCCCGAGCAGTTGAACCTCGATGTGGCGGGCCGGAGCGATGAGCTTCTCGAGGTAGACCGTCCCGTCGCCGAACGCCGCAGCCGCCTCCGCTGCGCCGGCCGCCAGGGCCGCCGGCAGATCGGCGGGACCGTCGACCCGGCGCATGCCGCGCCCGCCGCCGCCGGCCGCCGTCTTGACCAGCAGCGGATAGCCGATCCGTTCCGCCTCGGCGACCACTGCGGGGAGTTCCTCCGGCCGCCCGATCGGCGCCGGCTCGAGGGTCCCGGGCACGACCGGGACGCCGGCCGCGATCGCGAGGCGCCGCGCGGCGAGCTTGTCGCCGACCCGGGCGATCGACG
The DNA here is from genome assembly GCA_035709325.1 of Candidatus Limnocylindrales bacterium. Classification (GTDB taxonomy): domain Bacteria; phylum Chloroflexota; class Limnocylindria; order Limnocylindrales; family CSP1-4; genus CF-46. Next base: position 788 of record DASTEU010000260.1, read on the forward strand.
CCGCGGTCGGGCCGACGAAAACGAGCCCGGCCGCCTCCACGCCCTCGGCGAACGAGGCCCGTTCGCTGAGGAAACCGTAGCCCGGATGGACGGCCTCGGCGCCCGTTCGCTGTGCGGCTTCGACGACGAGGTCCGCCCGCAGGTAGCTGTCGGAGGCGGGGGCGGGACCGAGGCGGACCGCCTGGTCGGCGATGCGGACGTGGGTCGCGAGACGGTCGGCGTCGCTGAAGACGGCGACGCTCTCGATGCCCAGCTCACGGCATGCCCGGATGATCCGGACCGCGATCTCGCCACGATTCGCGACCAGCACGCGGCGAAACGGCGGTCCACCGTCTTTGCGCAAAGACGGCGCCTGAGCCGGAGTCGGCTCCATCGGCCGCGTGAAGGTCACAGCGGGATGTTGCCGTGCTTCTTGCGCGGGTTCGTGTCGCGCTTGTCGGCGAGCATCTCGAGCGCACTTATGAGCCGCGGCCGCGTGTCCGACGGGACGATGACATCATCGACGTAGCCCCGCGCGGCGGCGATGTACGGATTGGCGAACTGCGCTTCGTATTCGGCGACCAGCCGGGCCCGCTCGCTCGCGGGATCGTCCGCGGCCGCGATGCGGTCCTTGAAGATGATGTTGACCGCTCCCTCGACGCCCATGACGGCGATCTCGGCGGACGGCCAGGCAAAGTTCATGTCGCCCCGGATGTGTTTGCTGCTCATGACGTCGTACGCGCCGCCGTAGGCCTTGCGGGTGATGACGGTCAGCTTGGGGACGGTCGCCTCGGCATAGGCGAAAAGGAGCTTCGCACCGTGGCGGATGATTCCGCCATGCTCCTGGCCGACACCCGGCAGGAATCCGGGGACGTCGACGAACGAAACGATCGGGACGTTGAAGCAGTCGCAGGTCCGGACGAACCGCGCGGCCTTCGTCGAGGCGTCGATGTCGAGTGCGCCCGCCAGGACGGCCGGCTGCTGCGCGACGATCCCGACGCTGCGTCCGCCGAGACGGGCGAACCCGACGATGATGTTCTGGGCCCAGCCCGGCTGGATCTCGAGCAGGCGCCCCTCGTCGACCACCCGCCCGATGACGTCGTGCATGTCGTACGGCCGCGACGGGTCATCGGGGATGACGCGGTCGAGCTCGGGGTCGCGCCGGTCCGGTGGATCGCTCGTGACGACCGTGGGCGGGTCGGAGAGGTTGTTCTGGGGCAGGTAACCCAACACGCGACGGACGAGGTCGAGCGCCGCGGACTCGTCGGCCGCCGCGAGATGGGCGACGCCGCTGCGCGCGGTGTGAACGCTCGCGCCGCCGAGACCC
>DASTEU010000261.1:0-4936 GCA_035709325.1 Candidatus Limnocylindrales bacterium
GCCGCCCGCGGCGGAGCGCCTCCTCGAGCGTGGGGAGGAGCGGTGCGGCATCGTCACGGCGCCGCCAGCCGGCCGGGTCCACGTGGAGGTAGGTCCTGGCTGCCTCTGCCTCGCGCCGGCGCGAGGCGGGCAATGCGGCGAGCAGCTTCGCGAGCGCCCGCTCGGCCGCCTCGCCCAGCCCGAGGTCGGCCAGCACGGACGGCGCGGTCGCGAGGATGACGCTGCGCAGCTCGGGATCGGTCAGGCCCGTCAGATCGGTCCGGTACTCGTCGGTCAACGCCCAGCCCCCGAGCCGGCCGCGCTCGGCGTAGACCGGCACGCCCGCCATCGAGAGGGCCTCCATGTCGCGGCCGATCGTCCGCTTCGACACCTCGAGGCGTTCGGCGATGGCGCCCGCAGAGAGCCTGCCCTCGGCCTGGAGCAGGAGCAGGATCGAGATCAGGCGGTCGGCGCGCATCGACAGACAGCCTACCGGGAAAAGGCGACAGGACGTGGCGTCATTGGCCGCGTAGGATCGCGACCAGCGAGACCACGAAGACACGGAGAGTGCCGATGACCAGAACCGCGGCCCCGACCCGTCCGGCGCCGATCACCGAACGGCCGCGCATCCCGAGCGAATACGGAATGCCGCAGACGGGCGACGGGCTCATCCCCTACGAGCGGCTCGACAAACGCCTGCGCGAGGCCCGCGTCTACTGGGTCGGAACGGCCGGCGCCGACGGACGACCGGCCGTCCGCCCGGTCGACGGCCTCTGGGTCGACGGCGTCCTCTACGTCGGCGGCAGCCCCGAGACGCGCTGGGTCCGCAACCTGGAAGCCAACCCCCGGGCATCGGTCCACCTCGACGACGGCTTCGACGCGGCCATCGTCGAAGGCGACGCGGAACCGCTCCCTGACGGCGTTGACCGCGGCCTCGCGGAGCGCCTCGCGGCCGAAAGCAACCGGAAATACCCGCAGTACGGGATGACCGCCGAATCGTACGAGCGCGGCCCGGCCGGTTTCGCCATCCGGCCCCGGATGGGGCTTGCCTGGAAGGACTTCCCGAAGGACCTCACCCGATACCGCTTCGATCACAACCGCTCCTGAAGGATGGCGAGCCACGGAGGGGTACGTGGCCGCGCACAGCGCTTCATCCGCTCTCGCCCAGAGCGCAATCCGGCGTGGACCGTCTCCACGCGCCTACCTGGTGCCCGCCCACTGTTCCATTGCTCTCGCCGGGAGACTTGGCTGACGTCCGGGGCGTCGGCGCGCGCTGACGCTCTGCCCCCGCGAAGCGGCCGGCGCTGCGGGGCTCCAAAGGCGTCAGACTGTCGATCGGACCGACGCACGAGGACGCTCCCCTGGTCGACGACCACGACGAATCCAGCACGCGACTTCGAGACGAACGCTGGGCGCTCGTCGAGCGTGTCGATCGGACGCTCGAACCGCTGTTCGTGGCGCTGTCGGCCGCCTGGATCGCCCTCGTCGTCGCCGAACTCGCCATCGGCGACCTGCCGCCCTCGCTCGACATCCTCATCTGGGTGATCTGGGGCCTGTTCGTCCTCGAGTTCGCGGCCGGACTCCTCGTCGCTCCCGATCGGATCCGCTACGTTCGGGCCAACTGGCTGACGGTCCTCTCGCTCGTGCTCCCGGCGCTGCGCATCCTGCGGCTGGCGGCCGCCTTCCGGTTCCTGCGCGCCGCCCGCGTCATCCGATCGGTCGGGCTGCTGCGTGTCCTGACCTCCGTGAACCGCGGACTGGCGGCCCTCGGTCGGACGGCCCGCCGGCGCGGCGTCGGCTACGTCGTGTCCGCGACGGCGCTCGTGATCGTGGTGGGGTCGGCCGGCATGGCGAGCTTCGAGTCGCCGCGGGCGCTCGCCGAGCAGGGCCTGGCGCGGGCGCCGGGCCTGGCGGACTACGGCGAGGCGTTGTGGTGGACGGCCTACGCGATGACGACCGGCGCGCCGACCACGCCGGCCAGCGCCGAGGGACGCCTGCTCGGCTGGCTCCTGTCGCTCTACGGCCTGGCGATCTTCGGCTACCTGACCGCGATCCTCGCCAGCCACTTCGTCGGTCGCGACCGGGCCGATGATCCGGCCGGCAGCGCGGCGGATGTCGATCGCGGCTAGGCTGGGCGAGTGATGCCGGACGAGCGGCCGAACATCCTGTTCATCATGGCCGACGATCACGCGGCGCACGCGATCGGGGCCTACGGCAGCCGGATCAACCAGACGCCCGGGATGGATCGGATCGCTGCCGAGGGGATGCGCCTCGATCGCTGCTTCTGCACGAACTCGCTCTGCTCGCCGAGCCGGGCAGCGATCCTCACCGGCACGTACAACCACCTCAACGGCGTGACCTCGAACACGACCGACTTCGACGCCCGTCAGCCGACCTTCGTCTCGCTCCTCCACGACGCCGGCTACCAGACGTACCTCGCCGGGAAGTGGCATCTGGGTCACGGCGGCATCCACGACCCGCGCGGCTTTGACCGCTGGTCGATCCTCGAGGACCACGGGCGGTACCACGACCCGGAGTTCCTCGGGCCGGGTGGCAGCCGGGTCGTCCGACCCGGCTACACGACCGACGTGATCACCGACATCGCGATCGAGTGGCTCGACGAGCGCGACCGCTCGCGCCCGTTCTGCGCGATGGTCCAGCACAAGGCACCCCACCGCACCTGGGAGCCGGCCGCCCGGCACGCGGACCTCTATCGCGACGAAGAGATCGCCGAGCCGGCGACGCTCCGCGACGATTACCGCGGCCGGGCGCCGGGCGCTCGCGAGGCGACGATGCGGATCGCCGACAACCTGACCGAGGAGGACCTCAAGGCCTTCCTGCCGCCGGACGTCGTGGGCGACGCGGCGCTGCGCTGGAAGTACCAGCGCTACATCAAGGATTACCTGCGCTGCGTGGCCGCCCTCGACGAGAACGTGGGCCGCCTCCTCGACTACCTCGACAGCGAGGGGATCGCCGACTCCACGCTCGTCGTCTATACGTCCGACCAGGGCTTCTTCCTCGGCGACCACGGCTGGTACGACAAGCGCTGGATGTACGAGGAGTCGCTCCGGATGCCGATGCTCGTCCGCTACCCGCCCCTGGTCCGGCCGGGCTCGACGAGCTCCTCGATCGTCCTCAACGTGGACTTCGGGCCGACGTTCCTCGACCTGGCCGGCCTCGCCACACCGGGCTTCATGCAGGGCCGCAGCTTCCTCCCGATCCTCGGCGGCGCGCCGCCCGACGATTGGCGCACGTCGATGTACTACCGCTACTGGGTCCACTGGGACGTCGAGCATCACGTCTGGGCCCATTACGGGGTCCGGACCGACCGCTTCAAGCTCGTGTACTACTACGCCGAGCCGTGCGGCCAGCTCGGCGCCCGCGAGGCGCCGCGGACGCCCGCCTGGGAGCTCTTCGACCTCGATCATGATCCGCACGAGCTGACGAGCGTCTACGACGACCCGGCCTACCGCGACGTCGTCGGAGAGCTGACCGCCGAGCTCGTCCGGCTCCAGGAGGAGCTCGGCGACACCGACTGCGCCCCTGCCCGCGACGTCGTTGGTTGATCGGTTCCCCACGGGGTTCCTCTGGGGCGTCGCGACGGCGGCGTACCAGATCGAGGGCGCCGCAACCGAGGACGGCCGCGGCCCGTCGATCTGGGACACCTTCAGCCACACGCCCGGCCGCACCGCGGGCGGTGCCACCGGCGACGTCGCGTGCGACCACTACCACCGCTGGCCCGAGGACCTGGACCTGCTCGCCGGTCTCGGCGTCGACGCCTACCGCTTCAGCCTCGCCTGGCCCCGGATCCTGCCGGATGGCCGGACGCCCAACCCGGCGGGGCTCGCCTTCTACGACCGACTCGTCGATGAGCTGCTCAACCGGGGCGTCGCCCCGGTCGTCACCCTCAACCACTGGGACCTGCCGCAGGCGCTCCAGGATCGGGGCGGCTGGCCGGCCCGCTCTACCGTGGATCGGTTCACCGAATACGCCGCCCTCGCGTTCGCCGCGCTTGGCGACCGGGTGGCGCTCTGGGTCACCCACAACGAGCCGTGGATGGTGGCATTCATCGGGCACTATCGCGGCGTCCACGCGCCGGGCCTGACCGACCTTCCCGCGGCGCTGCGGACGGCACACCATCTGCTGCTCTCCCACGGCCGGGCGGTCCATGCCTTCCGCTCGTCGGGGGCGACCGGACAGGTCGGGATCACCCTCAATCTCTTCCCGACGTATCCGGTCGCCGACGATCCGGCCGACAGGGAGGCAGCCGCCGCCTCGGAGGGTTACACGAACCGCTGGTTCCTCGACCCGCTGTTCGGGCGCGGCTACCCGGCCGACACGACGGCCCGGTTCGAGCGAGCGGGCGCGCCGGTGGACTTCGTGGCCGACGGCGATCTCGCGACGATCGCCGCATCCGCCGACTTCCTCGGCGTGAACTACTACTCGCCGCGGCGAGTCGCCGCCTCGGCCGACGAGTTCGGCTGGCGCGTCGAGCCGGGATCGGCGGGCGGCCGGCCGACGACCGCGATCGACGGGGAGATCTACCCGGACGGCCTGACCGACCTGCTCGTCGGGCTCCATCGCGACTACGGGCCGCTACCGATCTATGTCACCGAGAACGGCGCGGCCGTCCGGGATGTCGTCTCGGCCGACGGCGCGGTCCACGATCCCGACCGGATCGAGTTCCTCGAGCGCCACCTCGTCGCGGCGGCTCGGGCAATCGAGGCCGGCGTCGACCTCCGGGGCTACTTCGTCTGGTCGCTCCTCGACAACTTCGAGTGGGCGATGGGCTACGAACCGCGGCTCGGGCTCGTCTACGTCGACTACGCCAGCCAGCGCCGGATCGCGAAGGACAGCTTCACCTACTACCGCAATCGGATCGCCCGAGGGGATTGACACGGCGCCTGGCTCGTGTATTATCCCTCATGGTTAATTAACCACGAGGCGAAATGCAAAC
>DASTEU010000262.1:0-6521 GCA_035709325.1 Candidatus Limnocylindrales bacterium
CCTCGCCGTCGAGTCGTCCTGCGACGAGACCGGCATCGCCCTCGTCGAGGGCGGCCGGCGGATCCACGCGAACGTCGTCGCCAGCCAGACGGCGCTCCATGCCGCGACCGGCGGAATCGTCCCCGAGGTCGCGGCCCGGGCACACATCCGCTGGATCGTGCCGGTCCTCGACGAGGCGCTGGCCGACGCCGGGGCGACGGTCGCCGACGTCGACGCGGTTGCGGTGACGTACGGTCCCGGCCTCGCGGGCTCGCTCCTGGTCGGGATCAACTTCGCCAAGACGCTGGCCTGGGTCCACGAGCGGCCGCTCGTCGGCGTGAACCATCTCGAAGGCCACCTTTACGCGGCGTGGCTGCTCGACCCGGGCGAAGCGGACCGAGGCGAGCCGCCGTTCCCGCTCGTCGCACTCATCGTCTCGGGCGGCCACACGTTTCTCGTGGAGATGACCGATCACCTGACCTACCGGCTGCTCGGCGAGACCGTCGACGACGCGGCCGGTGAGGCGTTCGACAAGGTCGGCCGACTGCTCGGGCTGTCCTATCCGGGCGGACCCGCGATCCAGCGGGCGGCGGAGGGTGCGACCCGGCACGACGCCGCGTTTCCGCGGGCCTGGCTCGGCGATTCGTACGATTTCAGCTTCTCCGGGCTCAAGACGGCGGCCCGGCGGACGGTCGAGGCGGCCCGGGCTGCTGAGGGCCTGGCGCCCGACGACCCGGACGCCCGCCTCTCCGATGCCGCGACGGCCGAGCTTGCCTGGGGCTTCCAGGACTCGGTCGTCGACGTGCTCGCGACCAAGACGATCCGGGCGGCCCGGGAGCTCGGGGCCCGCTCGATCGTGCTCGGCGGCGGCGTGGCGGCGAACGCCGCGCTGCGGGCGCGGCTGGCCGGCGAGGCCGACGCGCTCGGCGTGCCGCTCGTCGTCCCCCGGCCGGGACTCTGCACCGACAACGGGGCGATGATCGGCGCCGCCGGCGCGCGCCGGTTCGCGGCGGGCGACCTCGCAGCGCTCGACCTCGACGCACGTCCGTCGTTGCCGCTGGCCCGCCGGATGGCCGGGGCTGCTGCCGGGAGGAGCGGGCGATGACCGCGCCGCCCCGCGTGGACCCGGCCGCCGTCCGTCGAACGCTCCGTGCCGCCGGCCTCCGTGCGCGCCACGCGCTCTCCCAGAACTTCCTCGCCGACGCCGAGGTGCTCGAGCGGATCCTCGCCGAAGCGGCGCCTTCGCCCGAACGGGCCGTGCTCGAGATCGGTCCGGGGCTCGGCTTCCTGACGCGCGGACTGCTCGATGGCGGCGCGCAGGTCACCGCGGTCGAGCTCGACCGGGGCCTCGCCGCGTTCCTCCGCGAGGAGTTCGCCGACGAACTGCCGGGCGGCCGCCTCCGGATCGTCGAGGGCGACGCGCTCGACCAGGACCTCAACCGGCTCGTCGAGCCGCCGTACGACGTCGTCGCCAACCTGCCGTACCACATCACGAGCCCGATCCTCCACCGGCTCCTCGGCGAGGCGCCGCGGCCGGAGCGGCTCGTCCTCATGGTCCAGCGCGAGGTCGCCGAGCGGATCGCGGCGCCGCCCGGCAAGCTCAGCTACCTGTCGGTCTTCGTCCAGTACCACGCCCGGGTCCGGGTCGCGTTCACGGTCCCGGCGATCGCCTTCGAACCGGAGCCGGCCGTGGAGAGCGCGCTGATCGTGGCCGAGCCCTATCCGGACGACGACCGACTCGAGCGCGCGGAGGCGGAGGACGCGCTCTGGCGGCTCGTCCAGGCCGCCTTCCGGGAGCGGCGCAAGATGCTCCACAACGTGCTCGCGCGGCAGCTCCCCGTGGAGCCGGCACGCGTCGCTGCCGCGCTCGAGGCGGCCGGGATCGACCCGACCCGGCGGCCTCAGACCGTCGCGGTGGGCGAGTGGCTGGCGCTCCTCGAGGCACTCGGCGAGATCGGGCCGGACCTGCGGGGTCGCCGCCGATGAGCTCGGGCCCGGATCCGTCTCGCCGCCTCGCACCGGTCATCCGCCTCGCGCCGGCGAAGCTGAACCTGACGCTCGCCGTCGTGGGGCGGCGCGACGACGGCTACCACGCCCTGCACTCGGTCATGGTCCCGCTGGCCCTCGCCGATCGGCTGAGCGTCGCGCCGATCGCGGCGGCGGACGCGACCGACAGCCTCCACGTGACGGGCTTCGATCCCGGCCCGCCGGAGGGCAACCTCGTGCTCCGGGCGATCGCCGCCGCACGCCGCGCCGCGGCCCGGCCCGACCTCGCGACTCCGCCGCTCGCGGCCCGCCTCGAGAAGCGGATCCCGGTGGCGGCCGGCCTGGCCGGCGGCTCCAGCGACGCCGTCGCCGCGGTCGACGCCGCGCTCGAGGCGTGGGGCTCGGAGCTCGAGCCGCACCGGCGCTACGACGTCGCGGTCGGCCTCGGCAGCGACGTGCCGTTCTTCCTGGCGGGGGGCGCCGCGCTCGTCGAGGGTCGGGGCGAGCGGCTCACGCCGCTCCACGGCGTCCGGGAGCAGGGCGACACGCCGAGCGATGCCCCCGGGATCCTCCTCGTCACGCCCGCCGTCCCGGCCCACACGGCCGAGGTCTTCGCGGCATGGTCGAACGGCGCGATGGCCGAGCCGGGCATCGCCCGGCGGACGTCGGAACACTTCGCGAGCGAGTTCGGATCCGGGCTGACGGTCCGGGCATTGCTCGAGCGGGCCGGCGTGCTCGCGTCGGCGAACGACCTGCTCCCCGCGGCGTCCGTCGTCGTGCCCGGGCTCGTCGTCCTCCGCCGCGGCCTGGCCCGGCTCCTCCACCGGCCGATCGGCCTGACCGGCAGCGGCCCGACCCTCTGGGCGCTTTATGCTTCGCTCGGCGAGGCGCAGGCCGCCGCGACCGAGGTTGAGCGGGCCGTGGTCGAGGGCACCGTCGTCGCGCCCGGAGACGGACCGCCGTTCGTCGCCGCCACCACGTTCCAGACGAAGGAGAGTCACGGATGACACGTCAGTCGATCTCGACCGGCGGCGCGCCGGCAGCGATCGGCCCGTACAGCCAGGCGGTCCGCAGCGGGGACATGGTCTTCTGCTCGGGCCAGCTCGGGATGGACCCGGCGACCGGCGAGCTCGCCGAAGGGATCGAGGCCCAGGCGGATCGGGCGCTCCGCAACCTGCGCTCGGTCCTCGACGCGGCGGGTCTCGGCTTCGACGACGTCGTGAAGACGACGATCTTCCTCGCCGACATGAACGACTTCGGAACGGTCAACGCCGTCTACGCCCGCTTCATGCCCGACCCGCCGCCCGCCCGCTCGACCATCCAGGTGGCGGCCCTGCCGAAGGGCGGCCTCGTCGAGATCGAGGCGATCGCCCGGCGCGTCCAGGTCGACGCCGTCGCGCGTCACGCGGTCTGATGGACGCCGGCCGCCGGCTGGACGCCGACCGCCGGCTGGACGCCGACCGCCGGCGCGAGCTCGTCGAACGCTACCGGGCCGGTCCGGCGGTGATCCGCGAAGCCGTCGCCGGCCTCGACGCGGCGGCGCTCGATCGTCGCCCGGCCGACGGCGGCTGGACGCCCCGTGAGGTCGTCCACCACACGGCCGACAGCGAGATGACCTCGGCAATCCGGCTCCGCCGGCTCGTCGCCGAGGAAGAGCCGCTCATCGTGGGCTACGACGGCGACGAGTTCGCCCGACGCCTGCACTACGCGGAGCGGCCGATCGAGCCGGCCCTCGATGCGATCGCCGCCGCCCGAGCGACGACGCTCCAGATCCTCGACGGCCTCAGCGAGGCCGAATGGGCCAGGACCGGCCGGCATTCGGAGCTCGGCGAGTACGGCGTGGAGCACTGGCTCGAGATCTACGCCGAACACTGTCACGAGCACGCCGACCAGATCCGGCGGGCGCTGAACGGCACATGATCCTCGTTTGACACTCGGTTCGGGCCGACCCTACGATGCCGCCACCCTGAAGATGCAGCCCGACCCCCCAACGCCGGCCCCGCGCCGCCGGGCCTCACGCCCGCGGAGCGCCACCGCCACCCGGCGTCCCTCGTGACCCCTCCAAGTACCGGCGCGCAACCGCGCGTGGCCGCCGTCGTCCTGGCGGCCGGTCTCGGCACGCGGATGAAGTCGCGCACGCCGAAGCTGCTCCATCACCTGTGCGGCAGGCCGATGGTCGCCTACGTCGTCGACGCCGCCCGGGAGGCGGCCGGCGACCGCCCGCTCGTCGTGACGTCGCCGCCGACGGCGGAGGTGCGCGACGCCCTCGGCGACGAGGTCGACTATGCCCTCCAGGCGGAGCCGCGCGGGACCGGCGACGCCGTCCGCGCCGCCGTCGAGGCCCTGCCCGAGGGCGTCGACGAGGTGCTCGTCCTGATCGGCGACGTGCCACTCCTCGAACCCGAGCTGCTGATCGAGCTGCTCGAGGAGCGCCGGCTGGACGAGGCCGCGATCGCCCTCGTCGCCGTGGACGCGATCGAGCCCGGCGATCTGGGCCGCGTCATCCGCGACGACGCCGGCACCGTCGAGCGGATCGTCGAGCGCAAGGACGCGACCGACGAGGAGCTCGCGGTCAACGAGACGAACTCCGGCATCTACGTGTTCGACGCGGCGTGGCTGCGCGGACGGATCGGCACGCTCAAGCCGTCTCCGAAGACCGGCGAGCTGTACCTGACCGAACTCGTCGAGCTCGCCCGCCAGGACGGCCGGCTCGTCGTCGCCCTCACCGTCGAGGACGACGGCCGCCTGCTCGGGATCAACGACCGGGCCGAGCTGGCCCAGGCCGAGTGGGACATGCGAACCCGGCTCAATGCCGCCCACATGGTCGCGGGCGTGACGATGCGCGACCCGTCCACCGTCTACCTCGACGCCGAGGTCAGCCTGGCGCCGGACGTGATCATCGAGCCGAACGTCATCCTGCGCGGCCGGACGTCGGTCGGGGAGGGGACCCGCATCGGTGCCGGCAGCCAGATCGCCGACAGCACGATCGGTGCCGACTGCGTCGTGTGGGCCAGCATCGTCGAGTCGTCGACGATCGAGGACGGCGCCCGTGTCGGGCCGTTCTCCCACCTCCGGCCGGGATCGATCGTCGGGCGCGGCGCCGAGGTCGGCAACTTCGCCGAGCTCAAGAACACCCGCCTCGGCGAAGGCGTCAAGCAGCACCACGTCAGCTACCTCGGCGATGCCGAGCTCGGTGCCGGGACGAACGTCGGCGCGGGCACGATCACCGCGAACTACGACGGGGTCCGCAAACACCGCACGACGATCGGCGAGCGCGTCTTCCTCGGCGTCGACACGATGCTCCGGGCGCCGGTGACGCTCGGTGACGGCTCGAAGACCGGAGCCGGCGCGGTCGTGACGAAGGACGTCCCGGCCGGCAAGCTCGCGGTCGGCGTGCCGGCCCGGATCCGCGAGCCACGGACGCCGCCGGAGTCCGCGGCCGAATCGGAGGCCACCGGCGCCGAGTCCGAAGCGACCGGCGCCGAATCGGAAGCGACCGGCGCCGCGTCCGCGTCCAAACCCGCAGGCGGGGACGGGCGCATCGCCTGATGGACGGCCCGTTCCTCGAGCTCCTCGTCATCGTCATGCTCGTCTTCCTCAACGCGGTCTTCGTCGCCGCCGAGATCGCCCTCGTCACGATCCGCCGGACGCGGGTCGACCAGCTCGTCGAGGAGGGTCGGCGCGGCGCACGACGGGTCCGCGAGCTGACGGCCCAGCCGGGCCGCTTCCTCGCGGTCATCCAGCTCGGGATCACATTCATCGGGTTCCTTGCGGCAGCCTTCGCCGGAGCGAGCCTGGCCCGCGGCCTCGAGGGCTTCTTCGTCACGATCCCGGCGGTCGAGCCGTACGCCGCAGCGCTCGGCCTGCTGATCGTCACCGCGCTTCTCAGCTTCTTCACGATCGTGTTCGGCGAGCTGGTGCCAAAGACGCTCGCGCTGGCCACGCCCGAGCGCTACGCGCTTCTGCTGGCCGGCCCGGTGGAGGTGATGGGTCGCGTCCTGCGGCCGATCGTCTGGGCCCTCGAGCGCGTCACCGGGCTGGTGAACCGGGTCCTCGGGGTCGGCGACATCGACCAGAACCAGATCAGCACCGAGGAGCTGAAGCTCCTCGTCGAGCGCGGCGGCGAGCAGGGGATCCTCGAGGCCGAGGAGGAGCAGATGATCCACGCGGTCATCGAGCTCGGCGACCGCCGCGTCCACGAGGTCATGGTGCCCCGGATCGCGATGGCCGCGGTTCCTGCCTCGGCCAGCCTCGACGAGGCGATCGGGACGATCGTCGAACACGGCCACAGCCGGATTCCGGTCTACGAGGAGTCGGTGGACGAGATCGTCGGAATCCTGTACGCGAAGGACCTTCTGCCGTTCTTCCGGGAATCGGCCGGGTCGCGCCCCGAGCTGCGCTCGCTGCTGCGGCCACCGGTCTACATCCCCGAATCGATGACGGTCGACGACCTCCTCCACGAGTTCCAGCGGCGCAAGGTCCACATCGCGATCGTCCTCGACGAATACGGCGGGACGGCGGGCCTCGTCACGATCGAGGACCTGCTCGAGGAGATC
>DASTEU010000263.1:0-5161 GCA_035709325.1 Candidatus Limnocylindrales bacterium
GAGGGCCACCGGATCCGGGCCGTCATCGACCGGATCGCGGACGTCGAGGTGACCCTCACGGATTCGGTCAGCGAGGCCTTGCTCCTCGAGGCCAACCTCATCAAGCGCTACCGGCCGCGCTTCAACGTCCGGCTCAAGGACGACAAGAGCTACCCCTACATCAAGGTCACGCTCGCCGACGACTTTCCGCGGGTCGAACGGACCCGCAAGCTGGTCCAGGACGGCAGCCGCTACTTCGGGCCGTACGCGTCGGCGAGCAGCGTCGACGAATCGATGAACCTCGTCCGGCGGCTCTTCCCGTTCCGGACGTGCACGATCGAGATCCGCGATGGGGAACGGGCACTGGCGCGGCCCTGCCTCCTCTACCACATCAAGCGCTGCCAGGGACCCTGCATCGAGGCCGTCTCGAAGGCTGACTACCGGGCTCAGATCTCGCAGATCGAGCTGTTCCTCGAGGGCCGCCAGGAGTCGGTCGTCCGGGCGCTCACCGCGGAGATGCGGGCGGCGTCCGAGCGGACCGACTACGAACACGCCGCAGCGGTGCGGGACAAGATCCGGGCGATCGAGCGGACGATGGAGAGCCAGAAGATGGCCGCGTTCCGGCGGACCGAGCTCGACCTCGTCGGCCTCGCCCGCCAGGACAACCAGGCGGCCATCCAGCTCTTCGTGATCCGGAACGGATCGCTCCTCGGGCGCGACGTGTTCCTCCTGGACGCGGTGCGCGAGGCGCCCGATGAGGAGGTTCTCGCCAGCTTCCTCGAGCAGTTCTACGCGCGGGCGACGTCGGTGCCGCCGCAGGTCCTCGTCCCACTCGCGTTGCCCGAAGCCGCGGACCTCGAGGCGTTCCTCGCCGCCCGTCGCGGAGGACCGGTCCGCCTGGTCGTCCCGCAGCGCGGCGAGAAGCGCGAGCTCATGGCGCTTGCGACGCGGAACGCGGGCGAGACGCTCGCCCGTGAGCACGCCCGCTGGCTCGCCGACCAGGGCAAGACCCAGGGCGCGCTCGAGGAGCTGGCCGAGGCCCTGGGCCTGGCGGCGGCCCCGCTGCGGATCGAGTGCTACGACATCTCGAACTTCCAGGGGAGCGAGTCGGTCGGCAGCATGGTCGTCTTCGAGGACGGCAAGCCGCGGTCCGGCGAGTACCGCCGCTTCCGTATCCGGACGGTCGTCGGCGCCAACGACTACGCCTCGCTTCAGGAGGTGCTGCGCCGCCGATTCCGGCGGGCGCGGAGCGGCGAGGAGGGCAATGCCGAGGAGCTCCGCTGGGCGATGCCGGACCTCGTGATCGTGGACGGCGGCAAGGGCCAGGTCGCCGCGGCCAAGGAGGTGCTCGACGAGCTCGGATTGCACGACCTGCCGGTCTTCGGCCTGGCGAAGGAGCGCGAGGAGCTGTTCGCGCCGGGTGCGTCGGAGCCGATCGTGCTGCCGCCGACCTCCTCCGCGCTCTATCTCGTCCAGCGCCTGCGCGACGAGGCCCACCGATTCGCGATCACCTACCACCGCGACCTGCGGGCGAAGCGGGCGGTCCGTTCGGCGTTCGACGACCTGCCCGGGGTCGGCCCGAAGCGGCGGCGGGCACTGCTGCGGGTCTTCGGCTCGGCTCGCCGCGTGCGGGAGGCGCCGGTCGAGCAGATCGCCGCGGTGCCGGGCATCGGCCCGTCGCTGGCGGCGCGGATCAAGGAGACCCTCGAGGCATAGGGCCCGATAAGGGCCGGTGAAGGGCCCGGCCTCATCCTGCGAGGATGGTCACCCGGGAGCGCCGCATCGATCGAGGCCGACGGCGCGCTCGCCATGCACTGTCGGCCACGGGTGACGAGTTTCGTGAGACGCGGCTCAGGGCCGGCCTGACCCAGAAGCAGGTTGCCCGCGCCGCGGGCATCTCCGACTCGCAGTACAGCCGTATCGAGCGTGGTGAAGCACCACATGTGCCGTACGCCACTCTCGCGGTCATCGCCGCGGTTCTCGGACTGGACCTGCCGCTCCGAACGTTCTCGGCCGGTGAACCGATCCGCGACCGGGCTCAGCTCGAGCTACTCGCGGCCTTTCGCAGGCAGCTCCCCGCGGACCTCCGCTGGCGAACGGAGGTCCCACTGCCGATCCCGGGCGATCTGCGTGCCTGGGATGCCGACGTCGGCGATTCGGACTGGCAGGTCCCCATCGATGCCGAGTCCCGGCTGCGCGACGTCCAGGCGCTCTCGCGGCGCGAGATGCTCAAGCGCCGGGACGCCGGCGTCGAGACGATGATCCTGCTCGTCGCCGATACACGTCACAACAGGCACGTTCTCCGACTGGTGGGCCCGGACCTCGAAGCGAGCTTCCCGGTCCCCGGGCGGGAGGTGGTGGCGGCGCTCCAGCGCAAGGAGGCCCCGCAGGGGAGCGGGATCGTCCTCGTTCGCCGGGATTCCCGCCGGGCGGGCGCATGAGACGTGCTTGCCCGGCCGACGCAAACGTGTGACCGAATCGCCGAGCGCCGCGGCCCACATTGCTTGACGCGTCCCGCCAGCCGGGAATCTGTCGCAACAGAAAGGCCGTTGACTGCCCATCGCCCGCCGCGCGCGTCCCATGGTCCCGCCTGGCGGGAACGCTGGCGCGATGCCCGATCCGGGCGCTTACCCGGTTCCCGGCCGGACGGTCCTCGCGCCGCTGTGACGGTCCCCGGGTTCTCGCCCCGCGATCACATGCGACAAGTTCAGCGCCGAATTGCCCTGGCGCGGGCTCCATTGGGCACGTCCTGTGCGTGGCACGAGCGACGGCGACCGATTCGCGGCCGCGGCCCGCGTTCTTGTCCGGTGTGTACGCCGGGCGAGAAATGAGGGCCCTGCCGCAGTGTCCGGCCGTGGGCGCCTTCCGTGTATCATCCGCCACCGATGCGCAAGACCGGCCCGATCCTCATCCTCGTCATCGGCCTCGCAGCCCTCATCGTCGATCTCGTCCCGAGCATCCGGGTGCCCGACGCGACGAGCCCGGACGGGACGCGGGCGGTGGAGACAAAGCTCGGGCTCGACCTCCAGGGCGGCCTCCGCGTCGAGTACCAGGCCCAGCAGGTCGGCGACCGCATCCCGCGGCCGGAGGACCTCGAGGTCATCCGCGGCATCGTCGAGCGGCGGGTCAACGCTTCGGGCGTATCGGAGCCGATCATCACCACCCAGGGTGCCGACCGCGTCGTGGTCGAGCTACCCGGCGTCTCGGACCCGAACGCGGTCCGGGCCCTCGTCGGCCAGACCGGCCGCCTCGACTTCGTCCCGCTGGGCACCGTCCAGAAAAACGAAGGCGAGCTGATCGACCTCGACCAGTTCCCGCCGCTGTTCAGCGGCGAGGAGCTCGAGACGGCGGCGAGCGGCGCCGACGGCCAGACCGGTGCCCGGGTCGTGACGTTCGTGCTCAAGGAGAATGGCGCGCGGCTGTTCGAGGAGTACACCCGCGCGAACATCGGCAACTACTTCGCGATCGTGCTCGACGAGCGAGTCATCTCGGCGCCCCGGATCGAGAACGCGATCCCCGGCGGCCGGGTCCAGATCTCGTCGGGGACGATCGGCGGCTTCCCGCTCAAGGAGGCCCAGGAGCTCACGACCGTCCTCCAGTTCGGCTCGCTGCCGTTCCCGATCGTCGAGCTGTCGAACGTGACAATCTCGGCGACGCTCGGCGAGCAGTTCCTGACCCAGAGCCTCTTCGCCGGCGCGATCGGGATCGGCCTCGTGATCCTCTTCATGCTCATCTACTACCGGCTGCCGGGCCTCATCGCCAGCTTCGCCCTCGTCTACTACACGATCCTCGTCCTGGCGGTCTTCCGGCTCATCCCGGTGACCCTGACGCTCGCGGGGATCGCCGGGTTCGTGCTCTCGATCGGGATGGCCGTCGACGCGAACATCCTGATCTTCGAGCGGATGAAGGAGGAGATGCGGATCGGCAAGTCGCTGCCGGCCGCGGTCGAAGCGGGTTTCGGGCGGGCCTGGAACTCGATCCTCGACTCAAACGTGTCGAGCCTCATCACTGCGACGATCCTCTACGTCTTCGGTTCCTCGACGATCCGCGGGTTCGCCCTCGTCCTGATCATCGGCGTGCTCGTCTCGATGTTCACCGCGATCACCGTCACGCGGACGATCCTGCGGCTCATCGTCACCCAGGACTGGGCCCGGCGAGCCGCCCTCTACGGCGTCACCGAGCAGGAATTCGTCGCCCGCGGCGGCGGTCGCATCCCGGTTCGGCGCGAGGCGCGTTCGCGTGTTTGACGTCGTCGGCAAGAAGCGCTGGTACTTCCTCTTCTCGGCCCTCATCACGATCCCCGGCCTGATCTTCATCGCCCTGACGTGGCTCTCGAACGGCAGCGCCGGGCTGCAGTTCACGATCGACTACACCGGCGGGACGAAATGGGAGCTGCGCTTCGAGGACCCGAGCGTCACTGCGGGCGAGGTCGAGCAGGTCTTCGCCGCGAACGGCCTCGAGGCGTCGGTGATCGTGACCGGCGACGGCTTCTTCGAGATCAAGACCGAACCCATCGGCCTCCGTCCGCCGGCCCCGTCGCCCACGCCGGTCCCGACGCTGGCGCCGTCGGCCTCGGCTCCGGCCCCCTCCGCCAGTACGCCCGCCGCAAGCCCGTCGCCGTCGGCCGCCGCGAGCGCCTCCGCCCCTGCGTCGGCCGCGCCGTCGCCCTCGCCCAGCCCATCTCCCTCGACTCCGAGCCCGTCGCCCTCGGCGAGCGGCTCGCCGGCCGCCTCGGGCGACCCGTCGCCGTCGCCGTCGCCGTCGATCGGGACCGGGATCAGCGATCTGCCCACCGACGGCAAGCTCGCCGAGATGGTCGACGCGCTCGAGGCCGCCTTCGGTCCGATCGCGGCGCAGGGCTCGCTGACGACGATCGGGCCGGTCGTCAGTGCCGATCTCGTCAACCAGGCGCTGCTCCTCATCGTCGTCGGCTCGCTCGGGATCATGGTCTGGATCACGTACCGCTTCCGGGATGTGAAGTTCGGCGTCACGGCGCTCATCACCACCGTTCACGACGTCATCGTCGTCGTCGGAACCTTCGCGATCCTCGGGACCTTCTTCCACGTCGAGATCGACGCCCTCTTCGTGACCGCGCTGCTCACCGTGATCGGCTTCAGCGTCCACGACACGATCGTGGTCTTCGACCGGATCCGGGAGAACCGGGCCCGCCACGCCGGCGAGC
>DASTEU010000264.1:0-6675 GCA_035709325.1 Candidatus Limnocylindrales bacterium
CGTCCGCGCTCGACGTCACGCCCGACCACTTCCGGTCGGTCATGGGCCGCTTCGTCACCGGCATCACGGTCGTGACGACGCTCAACGAGGGCCGGCCCGAGGGGATCACGGTCAACGCCCTCTCGTCGGTGAGCCTCGAGCCGCCCCTCGTCATGGTCGCCCTCGACCGGCGCCGGTTCATCACGCCGTCCGTCCGGGCGGCCGGCCGCTACGCCGTCAATGTCCTCGCCGAGGACCAGCAGGCGCTTTCGGACTGTTTTGCCGGGGCCGCCGTCGAACCCGGCCGCGACGACTTCTGCGGAGCGCCGTGGGCGCCCGGCCCGGGCGGCCTGCCGCTCCTCGACGGGGCGATCGCGACGCTCGAGTGCACGGTCGTCGAGACGTTCCAGGCCGGCGATCACGAGTTGTTCATCGGGCGGGTCGACACGCTCGGCAGCGACGAGGGGCGGCCGATGCCGCTCCTCTACTACCGCCGCCAGTACCTCCGGATCCAGCGCTCGGAGTCGACGCCGCTCGAGGGCATCCCCGAGCACCGGGCGACCTGAGCGCGGGACCCATCGATGGCCACGATCCTGGCGAACGGCCTCGAGATCGGGTACGACGTCCACGGCGCGGGGCCGCCGCTCGTGATGCTCCACGGCGCGACCTCGGTCGGCGGCGACGACTTCGCCCCGCAGATCCCGCTGTTCTCGAAGGTCTTCCAGCTCATCCTGCCGGACGCCCGGGGCCACGGCCGGACGACGTGGGACCCGGCCCGCGGCTTCCGCCACGACTGGCTCGTCGACGACCTGTCGGCGTTCGTCGACGGGTTGGGCCTCGAGACGTTCCACCTGCTCTGCTTCTCGATGGGGGCGATGACCGCGCTCCAGTACGGCAGCCGGTTCCCAGATCGGCTGCGGACGGTGGTCATCGTCGGGATCACGACCCAGCGCGAGCCACGGACGTCGGTCGCGCGGCGCCTCATGGATCCCCGCCGGGCGGACGTGGACGATCCGGCGTGGGGCCGGACGCTCGCCCGCCGCCACGACGCCGGCCAGGGCGCGGGGACGTGGCGCCGGCTCCTGCCGGCGATCGCGGCCGACGTCGCGGTCCAGCCGCTGCTGACGCCGCGCGAGCTCCACGCGATCGACGCCCCGGCCCTGATCGCGTGCGGCGACCGCGACCCGTTCGTCCCGGTCGACCACGCCTGGGGCATCCAGCGCCAGCTGCCCGACGCTCGGCTCTTCGTGGTCCCCGACGGCGGCCACGAGGTCATGACCCGCCGGCCGGGGCTCTTCAACGAGGCGCTCTCGGGCTTCTACCGCCAGACCGAAGCGGTCGCCCGGGTTCGGGCGGAACGCGGCGAGGCCGCGGCGACGACGGCGGGCGCCCCGCCGCGATCGGCCGTGCCGGCCCCGGCGTCACCATCCGCGAACGAGGAGGAACGATGACGACGCTGCTCGCCCTCTACCGCCGGCCGCTCGGCGGACCCGAGGAGTTCGCCGAGTTCGAGCGGCGCTACCGGACCGAACACCTGCCGCTCATCGCCGGGACGCCGGGTCTCCGCTCGACCCGCGTCCAGCGGGTCGAAGGGGCGCTGGGCGGCGAGACCGACCTGGTCCTGATCACCGCGATTGAATTCGACGACCGGGCCGCACTCGACGCCGGCCTGGCCTCCGACGCGATGCGGGCAGCGGGTCGGAACCTCCGGGAGATCGCGCCGGGCCTCGCCACGTTGCTGGTCCTCGAGGATGCACCCGGCGAGCTCTGAGGCCGGATAGCGGCCTCTCGACGTCACCGCGGCGGCCGCCCCGCCGCTTCCCGCGCCGTGGATACTGTCGGGACACACGGAGGATCGGGTGACCGAGACCGCGGAGGATCCCACGACGAGCGCGCCCGACCGCCGCTTCGTCACGCGGTCGATGCCGGCCGCCGGTCCCGCCGGGCCGCTCGATGGCGTCGGTCTGGTCACGATCGACCGCCAGGAGGCCCTCAACGCGCTCAGCTTCGACCTGCTCGACGAGCTGGCCGACACGCTCGAGGAGCTCGACCGCGACCCGGCCTGCCGGGCGATCGTCCTCACCGGGGCGGGCACGCGAGCCTTCGCCGCGGGGGCGGACATCCGCGAGCTCGCCGGCCAGACGCCGGTGACGCTGACGACCGGGAACCGCTTCGCGAGCTGGGATCGGATCGGGTCCGTCCGCACCCCGGTCGTGGCCGCCGTTCGCGGGGTTGCCCTCGGGGGCGGCTGCGAGCTCGCCATGGCCTGCGACATCATCGTCGCCGGCGAGGACGCCGAGTTCGGCCAGCCCGAGATCCGGCTCGGTGTCATGCCGGGCGCGGGCGGCACGCAGCGCCTGACCCGGGCCCTCGGCAAGGGCCGGGCGATGGAGATGATCCTGACCGGTCGGTCGATCTCCGCCCGGGAGGCCGAGGCGCGCGGGCTCGTCGCCCGCGTCGTGCCGGCGGAGGCGACGCTGGACGCGGCGCTCGAGCTCGCCGCCCGGATCGCCGCCCAGGCACCCCTCGCGGTCCTCGCGGCCAAGGAGGCGATCAAGATCGCCGACGAGCTGCCGCTGGCGGCCGGCCTCGACCACGAGCGGCGTGCCTTCTTCCTGCTCTTCGGAAGCGACGACCAGAGCGAGGGCATGGCCGCCTTCACCGAGAAGCGGATGCCACACTGGACCGGACGCTGAGGCGCGCCACACGGAGGACGCAGGATGGAGCGAGAGCCGCACGGCGGTAGCGACTACGGCGCCGACCATCGGCGCGATCTCGGCGACGAGCCGGCACCCGCGATCCGCGACAGCCCGCCCGATCTCCTCGCCCCGATCGACGAATCGGCGCCGGTCAGCGGTCACACGCCGGCTCCGATCGCGGATTCCCGGCCGTCGATCGCCGACTCGCCCGAGCACGACTGGTCGGCCGCCTCGAAGATCATCTATCCGGCGCTCCGGCCGGCCGGGACCCAGGGGCTCCTCGTGAGCGAGATCAGCGAGGCGACGCTCTCGACCGATGCCTCCCGGAGCCACTCCCAGCCGCTCGTCGACGAGGGGCCGTGCGGGATCGCGGTCGTCTACGCCCTCGACGTGGGGGCCTATGACGTGATCGTCAACGGCGATCACCTGCTCTCGTGGGGCGTCACGGCGGCCGACATCCAGGACACCGCCCTCGCCAACCTCGCCGCCTGGTCGGCGTCGGCTGCCTGGACCGACGAAGTGTCGGGCGAGCGGCGTCTCCTCTCCTCCGACACCGGCGACGGCTGGGACGCTGCCCGGATCCTGCTGCCCGACGTGCTCGACCGGCTCGGCCGGGAGCTCGGGGCGACGGGCCGTGTGCTCGTCGGCGTGCCCGAGCGACACCTGCTCATCGCCGGGACGCTGCGGCCGGGCGACGAGGAGTTCGCCGGGCTCTTCGCGGAATTCGTCGTCGAGCAGTCCGGCGGCGCCGACGAGCCGATCGACCGGCGCGTCTTCGAGCTCGTCGACGGGCGGCTCATCGAGTTCTCGAGCACGCCCGCCTCCGCCTGATGGCCGACCTGCGGGTCGAGACGGCCGACGGCGTCGCGACCCTCACGCTCGACCGGCCGGACGCCCTCAACTCTCTCACGGTCCCGCTCAAGGAGGAGCTGGCCCGGACGTTCCGCTCCCTCGGTCGCGACCGGGCCGTCCGGGCGGTCGTCCTGACCGGCGCGGGCCGGGCGTTCTGCGCCGGCCAGGACCTGCGCGAGCGGCTCGAGCCTGGCGCCGCGCCCCTCGCCACCGAGGTCCGCGAGCGGTACACGCCGATCATCATCGCGATGCGGCGTCTCGAGAAGCCCATCGTCGGGGCCGTCAACGGCGTCGCCGCCGGTGCCGGCGCGTCGCTCGCGTTCGCCTGCGACATCCGGATCGCGGCCGAGTCGGCCTCGTTCATCCTCGCCTTCGGCCGGGTCGGTCTCGTTCCGGACAGCGGCGCGAGCTGGTTCCTGCCCCGGCTCGTGGGTGCGTCGCGGGCGGCCGAGCTCGCGCTCACGACCGACCCGCTGTCGGCCGCCGACGCCGAGCGGATCGGTCTCGTCTCGCGGGTCGTGTCCGGAGAGCGGCTGCTCGACGAGGCCCAGGGCCTTGCCCGCCGGCTCGCCGCGGGCGCGCCGGTCGCGATCGGCCTCACGAAGCGGGCCCTGAACCACGCGGCCGACGCCTCGCTGGAGGAGCAACTCGAGTACGAGGCCGTCCTCCAGGGGATCGCCGGAGCGACCGCCGATCACGCCGAGGGCGTGGCCGCGTTCGTCGAGAAGCGGGAACCACGGTTCCGCGGCGAGTGAATCGGGCCCGGTGGGCGGGCCTCAGAACGCGGACGGCAGCGCCACGGCCTGGGCCGTCAGGTAGACGCCGAAGGCCAGGACGACGACGGCGGCCGCGAGGGGGACGAAATCGGCGGCCCGCCCGAACGCCGGCCGCGTCGTCAGTCCGGCGACCCGGTCGCGGGCGAAGAGGACCGCCAGGCCGACCGCGCTCATCACGACCGCCATGCCCAGCCCGAACGCGGCCACGAGCACGAAGCCGAAGGCCGGCCGGCCGACGTCGATCGAGACGAGCAGGATGAACAGCGCGCTCGTCGAGGGGATGAGGCCGCCGGCAAGCCCGAGCGCCCCGAGGCTCCGCCAGCCGAGCGGCGAGGCGGCCGGCGGCAGGTGCGAGTGGACCCGCCCGCCGTGGGCGTGGGCGCCGTGGGAGTGGGCGTCGTCGTGGTCGTGCGGGCCGTGATCGTCGTGTCCGCCCTCCTGCCGCCGCCGCCGGAGCTCCGCGACGAGCATCCACGCCCCGACCGCGGCGATCCCGACGGCCGCGACGATCGGTGCGACCCGCGTCACGGTCTCCGCCGGAAGCAGCCCGTGACCGGCGACGACGACGGCCGCCAGCACCAGGATCCCGAGCGTGTGCGACACGGACACGGCAAGCCCGAGCCCCACGGCGTGGACCGGCCGGCCGCGCACACCGACCAGGTACGCCGCCATGAGGGTCTTGCCGTGGCCTGGCGTGAGGGCGTGGATCGCCCCGAGCGCGAGCGCCGTGACGAGCGAAACGAGCAGCACGAGGGGCGAGAGCTCGCCGGACCGGAAGATCGCCGGGAGATCGGCTGCGCCGAGGCCGCCGGGCACCGACGCGGGGGCCGCGGAGAGGTCCGCACCGAGGCCGCCTCCGCCCGGGCCGGACGCGCGCGCGGTGCCGGCGCCCCCGACCGCGGCCGGGTCCGGCGTCGCCACGATCGTCGCCGACCGGACGTCGAGCGGCCGGTCAAGCCGCTCGTCCGGATACGCGGTCAGGCGGGCCGAGAGGCTCGTCGCGGGGATGTCGCCGGCGTCGATCCTCATCGCCCGGCCGACCGCGACGATCTCGCGCCAGCCGATCCGCTCGGCGTAGGAGCGATCCACGAATTCGATCGTCGCCGGGCGGGCGTCGCCGTGATCCGACGCGAGGGCCGCCTCGTACGAGCACTCGAGGCGCATCGTCAGAAGCCCGCCGAGCCCCGAGGGGAAGACGATCGCCGCGCCGCGCGAGACCAGCCCGGTCGCACCATCGTCGATCGTGAGCGAGAGGTCGGCCGCCAGATCCAGGCAGGCGGCCGGCGCGGCCGCCGCCGCCTCGGCATCGGAGACGCGGCCGTCCTCGTCGGCGTCGATCCGGAGACGCTCCTGGAACGTCGGAATCTCGGCCATGTCGATGACGACGTCGAGCTCGACCGCATCGGGCGTGACCGTCAGGCCCGCGTAGTGGTTGATCGTGAAGTTCCCGAGCGGGTGGGCGAGGACGATCGCCGGCCCTGCGGCGAGGAGCGACCCGGCGAGCGTGGCGGCGAGGAGGATCCGGCGTCCCATCACGCCGAGAGTACGCGGTCGGTCGCCGTCCGGATCATCGCGCCGGGCCGGCGGAGTCGGGCGGGCTACACTCCGGCCGTGACCGGCTCCATGACGCCCGCCGAACGCGGGCAGTTCATCACGATCGAAGGGCCCGACGGGGGCGGCAAGTCGACCCAGGCGCGCCGGCTCGAGCGAGCACTGCGCGACGCCGGCATCCCGGTCCTCCGCACGCGGGAGCCGGGCGGCACGCCGTTCGGCGAGCGGGTGCGGGACCTCCTGCTCGCCGACGATCACGGCCCCGATCGGCTCGACCCGCTCGCAGAGGCGCTCCTCTTCAATGCGGCCCGGCGCCAGCTCGTCGAGACCGTGATCCGCCCCGCGATCGAGGCCGGCACGACCGTCATCTGCACCCGGTACGCCGATTCGACGCTGGCCTACCAGGGCTTCGGCGCCGGGCTTCCGCTCGCCCGGCTGCGAGCGGTCCAGGAGCTCGCGACCGGCGGCCTGACGCCGGACCTGACGATCGTGCTCGACCTGCCCGCCGAGGTCGGGCTCGACCGCAAGCCTGCAGCCGACCGAACCCGGTTCGAGCTCGGCTTCGACATCGAGTTCCACCGTCGCGTCCGCGACGGCTTCCTGGAGCTGGCCGCCGCCGAACCCGCTCGATTCGCCGTCGTCGACGCGCGGCGGCCGGCCGACGACGTCTGGGGCGCCGTCCGGACGGTGGTCCGCGAACGGGTCGAGCGGATCGGGGCCGTGGTCGTCGGCGAGGAGAAGGTCCCGGATTCGCTCGCCAAACGGCGTGCCGCCCGGCTCGCGGGTCCGGAGGACGGGGATGCCGGCATCGCGCAGCG
>DASTEU010000265.1:0-2730 GCA_035709325.1 Candidatus Limnocylindrales bacterium
GAACCATTGGGGCCAGTCGGCCGATTCGCGCGACTGGTGTTCGTAGACGACCCGCAGCAGGTCCCGCAACGGCCCGAGATTGCCGGTGGCGACGAGCAGCTCGACGGGGCCCTGGCAGACGTCGCGCAGTCCCCATGCGGCACCGCCGGCCTGCTCGAGGCCGTGCGGCGCGGAGAGGTGGATCAGCGCGTCGTGAAGGTACCAGCGGACGAGGTCGTCGAGCCGGGTGAGGTCGACCGCACGCCGTCCGCGCGCACCCCCGAGGCTCGCGCTCCGGCCGAGCCCGGACCAGAACGTCGCCCACGCGGCCTCGTCGTCGGCGTCTGCCGGCCGCCGTGCCGGGTCCGCAGCTCGCGCCGGGTCGAGGACGCTGCCACCGAACGCGAGCGCGAACGCGGAGACCGGCCTCGTCCGGAAGACGACGTGGGCGTCGCCGCGGGGGACGCCGTCGGCGAAGAGCAGCTCGGACCCGCCGATCGCGTCGATTCGCTCGGCGTCCGGAGCGGCGATGAAGAAGGCCGCGTCCGGGTACCGTTCGGCGAGGAGCGTTCCGGGCCCGGGTCGCAGCTCCACGCGTCCGGCGGCGGCATCGATCCGGACGTCGCCCGGCTCGTCGTACTCGTGTTCGCCAAGCACGACGTGGTGGCTCACGAGCACCTCGAGCGGTCCGCCCCGCTCGACCTCGAGCTCGAGCCGGCAGATCGCCTCGTGGGGTGACACGCTCGTGCGGATCGACAGGGCGACCCGGCCGTCGTCGTAGATCCAGCGTGCCCCGCCGCGGGTCATCTCGAAGGCCGACGGCAGGCCGAGCAGACGCCAGCCGCCCCCGGACCGGACGAAGATCCGCTGGGCGCTCGCCTTGAGGACGTTGAGCGGATTGCGCCGGACGCTCAGCAGCTTGTTGAACGACGTGTTGCCGACCGTCGCCTGCGAGGCGAACACGCCGTCCATCCAGGCCGTCGTCGAGAGGCTGTCGTCGCTCGGCAACAGGTTCCGGCCCGAGCGCAGCACGAGGCCCGTCGGGCGCTCGACGAGGAGCTCCTTCGCCCGCAGGACGACGTGGCGGTCCCGGCCGTGGAAGAACGACAGGAGCCGACCGTCTCGTCGCTCGACGTGCCGCCAGGCCGACCCGAACCGTCGCTCGAGCTCCGCGGGTTCGAGGTCCCGGCTCTCGAAGAGGGCCGGATCGTCGAAGAGGCCGGTCGCGGTCGGTGGCGCATCGGCCGCGGGCCGTGGCGCATCAGCCGCGGGTGGTGGCCCATGAGCCGCGGGTGGCTGCGGATCGATCCCGGCCGACCGTGGCGACCGGCCCCGGAACGACGCCCGGGCGGCGTGGGCTCGCGCGGCGTCCGCATCGCTCGTGGCCGCCGGATGGTTCGGCTCGTAGGCCGCGAAGAACGTGAGGTCCGCTCGCCCGCCCGGCCGCAGCGCGACGGCCCGCGACTGGAGCGTCGGCAGCGCGAACTCGTACTGGTAGTTCCGATTCGGCAGCCTGCGTCGCGCGAGCGCGACGGGGCGGTTCGTCGCCCGGTACGGGAGGTCGTAGAGCTGGAAGCCGTCGGTCAGGTAACCGACGGCGCCATCGAGGCAGCCGTGCATCAGCCAGGGGAACGCATCGCCCTGCGGCAGGTTCTGGCGGGAGCAGACAAGGAATCCCAGGTCGTCGTCCTCGAGAATCGTGTGATCGATGTACTGGCTCGTATAGAGCTCGTTGCTGCGGACCGCCGCCTCATGGGCGATGCCGAGGTCCTGGGCGAGGACGGCATCGACACTGACCCCACGGGTCCGGCCGTTGCGGAGCTCCAGCGTCCAGAACCAGGTCGGCTGCCGTGCGGCGAGCCGGAGCGTGCAGGCGTAGTCGAGCCCGTCGGCCGAACCTGACCAGGTCGCTCGATCCGCCCCGACCGCGAAGCGGCTCGGCGACCCCGGCCCGATCACCGGGAACCAGGCGATCCCGTCGCGGCTCCGCCGTCGGACGTAGACATTGCCGATGCCGCCTTCGACCGGGCTGCCGAGCACCTGGTTCACGAGCACGTCGCCGTGACGGATCGCGAACACCGAGCCGTTGCCGAGCAGCTCGATCGCGAGGCCGGCCCGGTTCCGGATCTCGACCGTCCTGGGCCCCGGCCGGCCGAGGGTCGCCGCCACCCCGGCCTCGGTCGTCATTCGGGCAGGAGCTCGATGAGCGACATCGCCGGCATCGGCAGGTCGAAAACCAACGCAAGCTCGCCCCGGTCGGCGTGGACGGAGTGCGGCGCCTGAAGGTCCTCGAGGCGGTCCGCCGCGCGAAGGCGTTCCCAGCCGGACCCGTCGGGCCAGTCGGGCTTTCCGAGCTGCTCCCACGTCCGGACGATGTTCGAATGGTCGGCGTCGACCCGCTCATGACGGAGCGTGTAGCGATCGGCTCCCAGGCCGCCGAGTCGGAGCGTGACCGTTCGGTCGAGTGCGGCGTCACCGGCGGATTTCGTCCGGTCGAGCGTCCCGTTCCAGACGGCGATCGCCAGCCGGCCGTCCGGATCGCGCGTCGCCCAGGCCTCCACGAGCGACCCCGCGCCGTCGCCGGCGAGCTCGCAGGCCAGCTCCTCGTCGCCGAGCCGCTCGAGCATCGCGATCGCCCAGAACCGGGGCTTGCGGAGGTTGCCGATCGTCAGGAGCCCGAAGCCGCCGTGGAACAGCGACGGTGCCTCGCCCAGCTCGACGAAGTGGTCCGAGGCGACCCAGTAGGCCAGC
>DASTEU010000266.1:0-2939 GCA_035709325.1 Candidatus Limnocylindrales bacterium
CGGCCGACCCGACATCGTGGCCCGCCAGCCGGGCTTCGCCGGGACGAACGTCATCCACCTCTTCACCCAGCGCAAGGGCGACGTCGCAGCCGGCTTCGCCGCGGCCGAGGTCGTGATCGAAGCCGTCTATTCGAGCCCGGCGGCCAGTCACGTCTCGCTCGAACCCCACGTCGCTCTGGCGAGCTGGGCGGGACGCCGGCTGACCGTGTGGTCCTCCAGCCAGGCGCCGCACTACGTCGCGATGGAACTGGCCAACCTCTTCGGGATCACGATCGGCGACGTCCGCCTTGTCGTGCCGACGCTGGGCGGGGGGTTCGGCGGGAAGGTCGACCCCTCGATCGAGCCGATCGCCGCTCTCCTCGCCCGCCTGGCACGGCGACCCGTCCGCCTGGCCCTAGCCAGGGCAGAGGAGTTCGTGACCCACACGAAGCATCCGGCGCGGATCCGGCTGCGGACCGGCGCCCTGCGCGACGGCACGCTCGTTGCCCACGAGGCGACGTGCTGGTACGACGGCGGGGCGTACGCGAAGTCGACCCCCGAGAAGATCCGGCGCGGCTACGCGAGCATGGGCCCGTACCGGGTCCCGAACGTCCACGTCGACTCGTACGGCGTCTATACGAACCATGTGCCGGCGGCGGCCTTCCGGGGGTTCGGGATCCCCCAGGTCGCCTGGGCTCACGAGTCGCAGATGGACGCCCTGGCCGAGCGGCTTGGGATCGACCCGCTCGAGCTGCGACTGCGCAACGTCCTCCAGCCCGGCGATGAGTTTTCCACCGGAGAACGGATCGACGAAGACCTCCACTACCCGCAACTGCTCCGCCGAGCGGCGGAGCGGATCGCCTGGGCGGACGACCCGGCGATCGTCCGGGACGGCCCCCGGGTCACGGCAAAGGGCCTGTCGGTAATCATCAAGGGCATGTCGGCATTCCCGTCGTCGAGCGTCGTGAAGCTCAACGGCGACGGCAGTCTGCAGGTCCTGACGAGCTCGGTCGAGATGGGCCAGGGTTCGTTGACGGCCCTCGCCCAGATCGCCGCGCACGAAGCCACAATCCCCCTCGGGATGGTCTCGGTGTCGCGGCCGGACACCGACGTAACGCCATGGGACCAGATGTCCGCCGCCAGCCGGACGACGAACTCGATGGGCCGCGCGATCCGGGCCGCCGTCCGCGACGTCAAGGAGCAGCTCCTGGCAATGGCCTCGCAGCGCCTCGAGATCGCGGCGGACGATCTCGAGATCGTCGACGGGACGGTCCGTGCGAGGGGCAGCCCGGACAAAGCGTTACCGTTCGCCGCCCTCGTCCGGGCGTCGCGGGTCGGCAACGTGCTCGGCCGGGGAGCGTATCTGGGCGTCGCCCACCTCGACGTCGAGACCGGCCAAGGGATCGGCTCGCCGCAGTGGCATCCGTGCGTCGCCGCGGCACAGGTCACGGTCGACACGGAGACCGGTCGCGTGACGATCGACAGGCTCCATCTCGCGCTCTACGTCGGCCGGATGATCAACCCGACGCAGTGCGAGCTGCAGGTCCGCGGGGCCGCCCTGTTCGGCGTCGGCCAGGCCCTGTTCGAGGAACTCCTCTGGGACGAGTCGGGCACCCTCGGCAACGCCAACCTCGCCGACTATATGATCGCATCCTTCCTCGACGTCCCGGCCGACCTCGGCGAAACGCTCCTCGAGACCCCCGGCTCGATCGACGTCCACGGGCTCGGCGAGACAGGGCTACCGGCGGTGCCTCCCGCCGTCGCGAATGCCGTGGCCCGGGCGATCGGCGTCCGCGTCAACGACCTGCCGATCACGCCGGAAAAGGTTCTCCGGCTCCTTGCACGTCAGGAGACAGCATGAGTGCGACCGTCACGTTGACCGTCAATGGTCAGGACGAGGTGCTCCGGACCGAACCGGACGAGACACTCCTCGACGCCCTCCGGCGCGACCTGCGGCTGACGAGCGTCCGCGAAGCGTGTGGGATCGGTGTATGCGGCAGCTGCACGGTCCTTGTCGACGGCCGCCCGGTCAGCGCCTGCCTGTTGCTCGCCGTGCTCGTCGATGGACGGTCGATCGAGACGGTCGAAGGCCTCGCCGACGGCGAAACGCTCCACCCGATCCAGCAGGCATTCGTCGACCATTCCGCCTTTCAGTGCTCGTTCTGCACGCCCGGCTTCCTGCTCGCGACCAAGGCCCTCCTCGAGGAAACGCCGCGACCGACACCGGACGAGATCCGCCACTACCTCGCCGGCAACCTGTGCCGCTGCGGCAGCTACCGAAACATCGAGGAGGCCGTCCTCGACGCCGCCAGGCGGCTGGAGGCCTGACGGTGCGGCCCTGATCGCCGAGAGGTCGATCGAGTCATGACGATCGGTGCGCGCGTCCCGATGGTCGATGCCCACGAGCGGGTGACCGGGGGACTCCAGTACGTCCTCGACCTGGCCCTGCCGGGGATGGCCGAGGCGAAGCTCCTCCGCAGCCCCCACGCCCACGCCGCGATCCGGCGGCTCGACGCGAGCCGGGCGGCCGCCCTGCCCGGCGTCGTCGCGGTCCTGACCGGGGCCGACATCGCTCGCCGCGACGACATCGTCCCGACGTTCGGGCTGTTCATCCGCGACGAGCCGCCGCTCGCCCACGACGTCGTCCGCTACGCCGGCGAGCCGGTCGCCGCGGTCGCCGCCCGGGACGCCGCCACCGCGGCCCGGGCCCTCGAGCTGATCGAAGTCGAGTACGAGCCGCTGGCGGCGGTCTTCGACGTCGAGGCGGCCCTCGCGCCCGATGCCCCGATCCTCCATCCCGGGCCGCGCCTCCTGGCCTCCGGCCGACCCGACATCGTGGCCCGCCAGCCGGGCTTCGCCGGGACGAACGTCATCCACCTCTTCACCCAGCGCAAGGGCGACGTCGCAGCCGGCTTCGCCGCGGCCGAGGTCGTGATCGAAGCCGTCTATTCGAGCCCGGC
>DASTEU010000267.1:0-2389 GCA_035709325.1 Candidatus Limnocylindrales bacterium
GCAACCAACCGCCTTTTCCTGAACCCCGGTCCCGACCAACCGGGGTTCTTCCTTTTTCGGCGTTCCCGTCAGTCCCAGCGGAACGTTCGCGCGGCGATGGCCGTGGAGCCGAGGCCCCACGCGGCGAGGATCGCCAGACTCGACGCGGGATCGCCCGCGGCCGGTGCTCCCAGGGCGCCCCGGAGCGCGTCGGACAGGGCGGCCGGCGGCAGCAGCGGCGCCAACACGTCGAGGGGTTCCGGCAGGTGGTCGACGGGGACGACGATCCCGCCGAGCACGAGCGCTGCGACGAAGAGGCCGTTCGCGACCGCGAGCATCGCCTCCGCCCGGACGACGCCGGCGAGCAACAGGCCGAGGCCGGCGAACGCCAGGGTCCCGAGCAGGACGGCGGCGACGACGCCCATCGGCGAGGCTCCGTCCGGCGCCCGCCAGCCCAGGAGCGCGACCGCCACCGCGACCAGCACAACGACCTGGATCGCCTCCACGACGAGGACGGCCGCGAGCTTCGCGGCGATGAGCTCGGGCCTCGAAAGCGGCGATCCGCCGAGCCGCTTGAGCACGCCGTAGTGGCGGTCGTAGGCGGTCGTGATCCCGAGGCTGACAAGGCTCGTGGCGGCGACCGCGAACGCGATCGAGCCGGGCAGGAGAAAGTCGACGGGCCGCCCCGGAATCGCGAGGAACGTGACCGAGGAGAAGAAAAGCAGGAGGACGACCGGCAGCACCGCGGTCGCGAGGAGCGTCTCGCCACGGCGCAGGGCGAGGCGCAGCTCGGTCGCCGCCATCGCGGCCGTCGCCTGCGGGACGCTCGCGGCGCGGCGGCTCACGGGAGGTGCTCCGGTGCGCCCTCGGCGGCGGCCAGGATCTCGACGTACCGCTCCTCGAGCGTCGCTCCGCCCGCCCGCAGCTCCGCGAGGAGGAGGCCGCGATCCTCGCACCAGCGGGCCAGCGCGGCGACGAGCGTGGGCGTGGCCGCCGTCCCGTCGATCCGATAGCGTCCGCCGCCGTCCGCGGCGATCGGGCCGAGTCGCTCGCCAAGCGCCGCGAGGTCCGATGGTGCCAGCGGCACGGCGACTCGGAAGCGCAGGACGGGCGGCCCGGCGCCCGCCAGCGACGCGGGTGAACCTTCGGCGACGATCCGCCCCCGGTCGAGGATCGCGATCCGGTCCGCCACGCGCTCGACGTCGGTCAGGTCGTGGCTTGCCATCAGCACCGTCACACCGTCGCGACGGAGCTCGCCGAGGAGCGCCCGGATCAGGGTTCGTGCCTCGACGTCCATCCCGGCGGTCGGCTCGTCGAGGATCACGAGCTCGGGGCGGCCGACGAGCGCGAGGGCGACGCCCAGCCGCTGCCGCTCCCCGCCCGAGAGCCGCCGGAACCGTGTCGAGCGGGCGTCAGTGAGCCCGACCCGCTCGAGCAGCTCGCCCGGGTCGCGCGGCGCGGCGTGGAGCCGGGCATGGAGGGCGAGGACCTCGCCCGCCGCCATCCGCGGGTCGATCCCACCGCCGCCCTGGAGCATCAGCCCGACGCGTGCCCGGTGGTCGCGCGACCCGCCGGCCGGGTCGACCCCCAGCACCCGGACCCGCCCGGCGTCGGCCCGCCGGTAGCCCTCGAGGATCTCGACGGTCGTCGTCTTGCCGGCCCCGTTCGGGCCGATCAGCGCGAACGTCTCGCCGGCCGCGATCCGCAGTGAGATCCCGCCGAGCACGTCGCGATCGCCGTAGCGCTTGTGGAGGTCCTCGATCTCGACGGCCGCGGACGCCGTGACGGCATCCGGCCCGGTCACGACCGGCCCGCGATCAGGGCGTAGTGGCGTTCGAAGTCCGACTCCCGGACCTCGCCGATCTGGATCCCGCGCAGGATCCCGTCCCCGTCGATGAAGTAGGTCTGGGGCCGGGCGACGACTCGGTAGGCGCCCTTGATCGCGCCGTCGGGATCGATCACCGTCGGCCAGTCCGCCGCCTGTTCGGCGACGAACTGGCGGGCGAGGTCGGGTGGGTCGGCCATGAGGATTCCGACGAGGACGACGCCGTCCGCTTCGTGCTCTGCGAGCTTCGCCTTGAAGAGCGGGAACTCGTCGCGGCACGGGACGCAGGTCGGACCCCAGAAGTTGACGATGACCGGCCGGCCGCGAAGGTCGGCCAGGCGGAACGTCTCGCCCTCGAGCGTCATTCCGGCGAACGTCGGTGCCGGTTCGCCCCGGGCGATCGTGTCGACGTCGCCGCCGGGCCGGGTCAGGGCCACGATCGCCACGACCGCCACGGTGACGGCAAGAGCCGCGAGCAGGCCGACGACGACCGGTCGCCGGTCGGGGGCGGGGCCCATCTCGTCAGGTGCCGGCGATCAGCTCGCCCTTCATCAGGTCGGGGTGGATCGAGCAGATGAAGGGGTA
>DASTEU010000268.1:0-2553 GCA_035709325.1 Candidatus Limnocylindrales bacterium
GGCGGCGATCCGCTCTTCCGCCTCGGGCGTGAGGATCCCGGCGTCGGTGAGCTGGGCCCGGAACTTCGGCAACGGGTCGCGCGCCTTCTCGGCCGCCAGCTCCTCCTCCGACCGGTACTTGGTCTGCTGGTCGTCCGACGAATGGGCCGTCAGGCGGGTGACCTTGGCCTCGATGAGCGTCGGGCCTTGCCCCGCCCGGGCCCGCTCGACCGCCGCCCGCGCCGCGGCGTAGCAGGCCAGCACGTCGGCGCCGTCGACGACGACGCCCGGGATGCCGTAGCCGGCCGCGCGGTCGGCCACGTTCTCGACCGACACCTGACGGGCGGCCGGGACGCTGATCGCATAGCCGTTGTTCTCGACGACGAGGATGAACGGCAGCTTGTGGATCGCCGCGAAGTTCAGCCCCTCGTGGACGTCGCCCTGGTTCGAGCTGCCCTCCCCCATCGAGGTCATCGCGACCTGGCCGGTCCTGCGGATCTTCGCGGCGAGGGCGATGCCCACCGCGTGGAGGAGCTGGGTCGCGACAGGCGACGAGACCGACACCAGATTGTGCTCGTGGCTGCCGTAGTGGCCGGGCATCTGGCGGCCGCCGGACGACGGGTCGCTCGCTGTGGCGTACTGGGCGGTCAGGATGTCGCGGGCGCTCATTCCGAACGTCAGGCACGTCGCGATCGAGCGGTAGAACGGGGCGATCCAGTCCTTGCCCTTCTCGAGCGGCCAGGTGATCCCGACCTGCGCGCCCTCGTGGCCCTGGCCGGAGATGACGAACGGGATCCGGCCGGCCCGGTTGAGGATCCACATCCGCTCGTCGACGGCCCGGGCGAGGGCGACGAGGCGGTACATCTCGAGCAGGTCGTCGTCCGAGAGCCCGACCGATTCGCCGAGGTGGACCGCCTTGCCCGAGCGCGGCGTCACCGCCATCGCCTCCTCCGTCTGTCGGTTCAGAAGTTGATCGATCGTCCGTCGACCGCCATCGCGGCCTCGCCGAGGACCTCCGAGAGTGTCGGGTGCGCGTGGGTGGCGCCGCCGATCTCCCACGGCGTCGCGTCGAGCTCGAAGGCGACCGAGGCCTCCGCGATCAGGTCGGTTGCGTGCGGCCCGACGAGATGGATGCCGAGGGTGTCGTCGGTCTCCTTGTTGGCGATGACCTTGGCGAAGCCTTCGTACTCGCCGCCGATGATCGCCTTGGCGATCGCCTGGAAGGGCACCTTCCCGACCTTGATCGGCAGGCCCTGCTCCTCGGCCTGTTGCTGGGTGAGGCCGATCGAGGCGATCTCGGGCCGGCAGTACGTCGCGCGCGGCTGCTTGACGTAGTCGATCTCGTGGACGTCCCTGTCACCGGCGATCGTGTGGGCGGCCACGATGCCCTCGTGACCCGCGGTGTGGGCCAGCATCAACCCGCCGACGGCGTCGCCGATCGCGTAGAGGTGGGGGTCCTTCGTCCGCATCTTGCCGTCGACCTTGATGAAGCCGCGGTCGACTTCCGCCTTGGTCGTCTCGAGGCCGATCTCCTCCACGTTCGCCGCCCGGCCCGTGGCGACGAGCATGACCTCCGCCCTGAGCTCCTGCTGCTCCTTGCCTTCGGGCCCGACCATGACGCAGACGCCGTCCTTGGTCACCTCGACCTTGTCCGGCTCGAAGCGGGCGTTCGTCACGACGGTGATTCCGCGCCGGGTGAAGCTCCGCTCGAGGGCCTGGCTGACCTCGCGATCCTCGAGCGGCACGATCGCCGGCAGGTACTCGAGCAGCGTCACCTTCGTGCCGAGGTCGTGGTACATCGAGGCGAACTCGACGCCGACGGCGCCGCTGCCGACGACGATGACGTCCTCGGGCAGGGTGTCGGAGCGGAGGACGTCGTCCGATGTGATGATCCGTTTGCCGTCCGGCTCGAGGCCCGGCAGCGACTTGACCCGGGAGCCCGTGGCGACGATCACGTCGGTCGCCTGGAGGATGCGCTCGCCGCCCTTGCCCGGCGTCCCGTCCTCGCCGGCCTGCGCGACCCGGACCTTGTTCGGGCCGTCCAGCCGGCCGCGACCCTGGATCCAGGTGACCTTGTTCTTCGTGATCAGCGTCTTGAGCCCTGTCCAGAGGCGCTTCACGACCTGGTCCCGCCGCTCGGCCATCTGGACGTAGTCGACCTCGGCCTCGCCAGGCAGCTTCAGGCCGAGGTCCTTGGCGTGGCGGACCCGTTCGGTGAATGCGGCCGATTCGAGGAGTGCCTTCGTCGGGATGCAGCCGCGGTGGAGGCAGGTCCCGCCGATCTTGTCCTCGTCGACGAGGGCGACGCGGAGCCCGAGCTGGCCCGCCCGGAACGCGGCCGTGTAGCCGCCGGTGCCCGCGCCGAGGACGACGAGGTCGAAGTCGTTGGAGGAGCCGACGGCCATGGGGTCAGGAGCCTCGGTCGGGCCGCAGCCCGAGCGCGTAAAGCGGCCGGGCGGGCGGGTGGGTCATCGCGGTCGATGGTACGCGCGGCGGCGCGGAGCGGCAACCGACGATCCCTGGCGCGCGGCCACGGAGATCGGCCCCGACCCTGGAGCCTGCAACCGAGCCAGC
>DASTEU010000269.1:0-11667 GCA_035709325.1 Candidatus Limnocylindrales bacterium
CCCGGTCGTGATCCCCCTCGTCCTGATCGCTGCGGGCGGCGCCGCCGTCGTCCTCGGCGCGGCCGTGCTCCGCTCGCTCGGCGCGCGCTACCGGGTCGGGCGGCTCATCGCTTCGACGCCTCGGGTCAGCGTCGCCGAGGCCCGCGCGCTCGCGTCGGCCGGAACGCGGCGCTATGTCCGCGTCGACGGCCGGATCGACGCCGAGGACGAGTTCGAGGACGCCGACCACCGGCCGCTCGTCTTCCGACGCACGCGGCTCCAGGCCCGGTCGGGCCGGCGCTGGACCGACTTCGAGGACTCGCGGGAGGCCGTCCCCTTCGAGGTCCGAGAGGGTCTCGACGGGATCGGCGTGGACGCCGACGCGCTGGCCGACGGCCTCGTCGTCGTCCCTCGTGAATCCGCGGGCGCGGCACGGGATCTCGGCGAGCGGGCGCCGGTATCGCTCGCACCGGAGACGCCCGTCCGGGCGCTCGTCGAGCAGGTCTCATCGGTCGAGCACGCCATCGTCCTCGGCGTGCCGGCGGGCGACGGGGCGGCGAGCGGCGACGTGCGGATGACCGCCGGGCTCGGTCGACCCCTCGTCCTCACGACGCTCGAGCCACCCGAGGCGATGCGGATCCTGGCCGGCGGCAGCGTCCGACCGCGACTTGCGGCACTGGCGCTCGTCGTGGGCGCGGTGCTCATCCTCGCCGGCGTCGCCTGGGCCATCATCGACGCGCTCCTGCCGGCGGTCGTCGGCGCCCTCGTGCCGGTTGCGCTGGGGGCATCCCCTTCACCGGGAGCCGTGGGTGGCGACCCGCGCAGCAGCGGCGAGGGCCCCGGTCTCGTCGGCGAACCCGGCCTCGCGCTCCTGGCCGTCGCGGCGATCGCGATCGCCGCCGTCGTCGCGACGAGCCTGTACGTGCGCTTGACCGGCGGCCCGTCCGAGGAACGGTCTCGCCGCTGACCTGGGCTACCGTCGGAAGCGGTGCGCGGGCGCAGGCGCGGGCGCGAGGCGCCAACGCCGCGAATCCGCCACGGACATCCCCACTCGTCACCTCGCCGCTCAGCCGGGAGAAAACGCGCGGTACCAACGTCCTATTGGCAAGAACTGTGAGATCGTTAGGCTCCGGCTCACCGAGTTGACATTTCCTCCACGAGCCAACGAGTGCCGACGACCCTCCCGCCACGCCCGATCGACGCGACGCTATCGGTCACGAAGGCCGCGCGCCTGCTGGGTGTTCATCCGAACACGATCCGGGCCTGGAGCGACGCCGGTCGTCTCCGCTACTACCGGATCAACCCTCGCGGCGACCGGCGCTACCGGCTCGGCGATCTCCAGCGATTCCTGGCGGCTGCCCAGGGCGGCACACTCGAAGGGTCGCCGGGCGCGCCCGCCCGACGGCCGTTCGAGCGGCTGACCGGCGACGGGTCGGCGCTCCCGGCCGCGGTCGCCGAACCGTTCACGTACGACGACGACGCCTCGGCCGACAGCCGCCGGGCCGATCGCCGCCTGCTTGCCGAACTCGGCCGGATCGCCGGGTCCACGATGGGCGTCGACCGGACGCTCGCCGCGGCGGCTCGAACGATCCGGGAGCGCGGGCCGTTCCTCGCGGTGGGCATCTTCGAGCTCCGCGGCGACCGCCTCGTGCCGCGCACGAGCGCCAGCGACGGGTCGGCGTCCGGGCTCCACTTCGTCGACCTGCCGCGCGACTTCGGGGCGCTCGGGCGGGCGCTCGATCAGCCGGGCCGGGACCCCCTGCCGGTCACGGCCGACGCCGCGATCACCGCGACCGGCGGCCAGGCGGAGGTGGTCATCCGAATCCCCGGTGGCGTCGGGCCGTGGGGTGTGCTCGTCCTCGCCGCCGGGCCCGAGACCGACCCGGCTGCGCTCGACCCGGAACTGCTCGCGATCGTGGCCGGCTCGGTCGGGATCGCGGTCGCCGCCGGCCGCCACGCCGACGACGTCGCCCACCAGCTCCACCGAGCGGACGCCCTGCGCCGGGTCGCCGGCGACATCGGCAGCCGGCTCGATCTCGAGCAGATCCTCGCCGGGCTCGTCGACCACGCGATCGTCCTCTTCGACGCCGATCGCGGCGCCGTCTACCTCCGCCACCCGAATGGGACCGTCACGGCCGAGGTGACCCGTGGGCTGTCCCAGTCCTTCCTCCAGACGGTTCGGAACTTCCCGGTCCGCTCGCTGCCGACGCTGGCTGCGGCGGCCCGCCGTCCGATGTTCGCCCGCAACTACCGCGACGACCCACGCGGCGCCGACGTGCGAGCGGCGGTCGTCCAGGAGGGCTTCGACACGATCTGCACCGCGCCGCTGTTCGACGGGCCGAACCTGCTCGGGCTGCTGAACGTCTATCACGACGCACCGTACGACTGGACCGACGACGAGCTCGACACGATGGCGGCGCTCGCCTCGCAGGCGACCATCGCGATCAAGAACGCCCAGAACTACGCGAAGATGGCGACCTGGGCGGCCCAGCTCCAGTCGATCCAGCAGCTGGGCGTCCGCCTGTCGCGCCTCACGAGCGGCCACGAGATTGGCGTGGCGATCGCGACCGAACTGCGCCAGCTCATCGACTACCACAACGTCCGCGTCTACCGGCTGATCGGCGACGATCTCGTGCCGGTCGCGATGCAGGGCCAGGTCGGCGAATACGTCGACGAGACCGCCGACCAGCTGATGGTCAAGTTCGGCCAGGGCATCACGGGCTGGGTCGCCGAGCACCGCTTGGCCCAGAGCCTGCCCGACGCGGCGAAGGACCCGCGGGCGAACACGATCCCGGGCACCGAGGACGACCTCGACGAGTCGATGCTGCTCGCGCCGATGACGTTCGAGGACCAGGTCCTCGGCGTGCTCGTCCTCTCGAAGCTCGGGCTTCACCAGTTCAGCGAGGACGATCTGCGGCTGCTCGTGATCTACGCCAGCTTCGCCGCCCAGGCCTTCGCCAACGCCGACGCCACCGAACGCCTTCGCGAGCAGTCGGCCGCGCTCAAGCGCCAGCTCGTGAACCAGCGGGGCCTCCTCCAGGTCACCGAGTCGATCCTGACGACGCTCGAGCCGCGGGCGATCCTCGACCAGGTCGCCGACCGACTCTCCGAGCTCGTCGGCTACGACAATCTCTCGATCGAGGTCCTCGACCGAGCGACCGGCCTGCTGCAGCCGCTGACCGCCAAGGGCATTCACGCAGGCGCGTACATGGAGCCGTGGCAGCCTGGCGAGCAGGGCCTCGCGACGTGGGTCGTCGAACACAACGAACCGGCGCTCGTCCGCGACGAACGAAACGACGAGCGGATCCTCGTCTTCCGCGAGACCGGCCCGGTCGACGGCAGCCTCATCTGCGTTCCGCTCCGCGGCCGTGAGGGCGCCACCGGCGTCCTGACCCTCGAGCGGCTCGGGCTCGACCAGCGCTATACCGAGGACGAGTTCGAGCTCGTCAAGCTCTTCGCGGCCCAGGTCTCGATCGCCCTCCAGAACGCCGAGGTCCACCGCGCCGTCGAGATCCGGGCCCAGACCGACGACCTCACCGGCCTCCTCAACCACGGCACGTTCCAGCGCTGGCTGACGCAGAGCATCGAGACCCGCGAGCCGTTCAGCCTGCTCATGCTCGACCTCGACGACTTCAAGGCGGTCAACGACGCGCTCGGCCACCAGGCCGGCGACCGGCTCCTGGCCGAGATCGGCCGGGCGATCGTCGGCGCCGGCCGCGACAGCGACCGGGTCTTCCGCTACGGCGGCGACGAGTTCACGGTGATCCTGCCGAACACCGACTCCACGGCGGCCGTGTCGGTCGCGGAACGGGTTCGGGCCGCGGTCATGGCCGTCGGCGGAACCGGCACGACCTGGGCCGCCCAGGGTGTCGACTCGAGCGTCTCGATCGGCGTCGCGACGTTCCCTCGCGACGGGCTCACGCCCGACGACGTCCTGCTCGCGGCCGACCGGGCCTGCTTCGTGGCCAAGCGGACCGGCCAGGGCCTGATCGCCACCGCCGACGAGGGCCTTGCGATCGCCCGCGAGTTCTCGCTCCAGGAGCCGACACCGGTCGACCCACCGACGCCACTCGACCCGGCGCCCATGTCGGACGACTGAGACCCGATCGTGACACGGCCGTAACCCGCGTCGCGGGTCCCTCGTCAGACTGATCGCGTGGCACTCGAGACCGATCGCCAGTCACGGCCGTCGACGCCCCTCCGGGCTGTCGTCCTGTTCGCGATGCTCGCTCTGGTCGTCACCGCCTGCCTGCCGCAGGCCGTCGGGCCCAGCCGTTCGCCGGCCGGTGGCGGGGCGTCGCCCTCCGCGAGTCCTTCGCCGAGCGGTCCGACGCCGGTCCCATCGTTCGTCCGGCCGACCCCCACGCCGATGCCGACGTTCTACACCTACACGGTCGTCGCCGGCGACAGCCTGACGTCGATCGCCCGCCGTTTCGAGACGACCGGCCGGAGCATCGCCTGGTGGAACCGGATGACGTATCCCAGCCTCGATCCCGAGTCCCCCTCGTACTCGCCGAACCGGATCGAGATCGGCTGGGTCCTCGTCCTGATCCCGGGCGTCGTCGTCGACGACCAGAACCCGCCCGGAGTGTCGCCCGAGCCCGGCTCGTCGGCCGGCCCGGGACCGTCGGGTCCACCGACCGCCGCTCCACCGGTCACGCCTGCGCCCGGCGCCGCCGCGATCGTCGTGAGCCACGGCTCGCGCGACGTCCGCCGCGTTGCGCTCACGTTCGACATGGGCGGCCGCCTCGACCCGGCACTCGACATCGTCGCCTGGCTGCGCGACACCGGCGTCCGGGCGACGTTCTTCCCGACCGGTGAGTCAGGGACGGCGACGGCGATCGGGCGGGCCGTCCTGGACGCGGCCGAGCTGCGGCCGGACCTCTTCGAGCTCGGCAACCACTCGTGGGACCACCCCGACTTCAGCGAGCTGAATGCTGCAGCAATCGCCGACCAACTCAGCCGGACCGAGACCGCCGTGCTCGCCCAGGCGGGCCGGACGACGAAGCCGTGGTTCCGCCCGCCGTTCGGGACCTGGGACGACGACGTCCGCCAGGCGGTCGGCGACGCCGGCTGGGCCTATCTCGTGATGTGGGACGTCGACACGATCGACTGGAAGCCGACCGCGGACGGCGGGCCGACGGCACGGGACATCGAGGCAAAGGTCGTCGGCCGCGCGGAGGGCGGCTCGATCGTCCTCATGCACCTCGGCGGCTGGAACACGCTCGAGGCGCTACCGGCGATCGTCGGCGGGCTGCGGG
This sequence comes from Candidatus Limnocylindrales bacterium, assembly GCA_035709325.1. Lineage (GTDB taxonomy): Bacteria > Chloroflexota > Limnocylindria > Limnocylindrales > CSP1-4 > CF-46. Next base: position 5,241 of record DASTEU010000269.1, read on the forward strand.
CGAAGGGCCTCGAGCCTGTGACGCTCTCCGAGCTCCTCCTTCGCTGATCGCGCGGGCTATGCTGGCCGAATGCCGGACGAACAGCCGCTCGTCGTCATCACCGCCTCCGACCCGGCGACGCAGCCCGATGCGTCAATCGCGCTCCGCAAATACCAGCTGTACGCCGACGCCGTCTCCCGCCATGGCGGCCGGCCGCTGCCGCTCGCCGCGAACGCTGCGGCAGCGGAGCGTGAGACCGCTTACGCGACGATGGACGGGCTGCTGCTGAGCGGCGGCGCCGACATCCACCCGGCTCGCTACGGCCGGCCGATCGACGGCAGCCGCGACATCGAACCCGACCGCGACGAGCTCGAGGCGCGGGCCTGGGCGGCGGCCGAGGCGCGCGACCTGCCGGTCTTCGGGATCTGCCGCGGGCTGCAGGCGATCAACGTCTTTGCCGGCGGCACCCTGCTCCAGGACGTCGCCGACCACCCCGGCCCTGCCTTCGGCTCTGGCCCTCCCGCCCGGATGCACCCCATCCGGATCGAACCGGCGACCCGCTTCGGCCGGGCCCTCGCCGATCGGCCGGCGACCCTCGAGGTCAACTCGTACCACCACCAGGCGGTCACCGCGGCCGACCTCGCGCCCTCGCTCGTGGCGAGCGCGTGGGCGTCCAGCCCGGCTGGCGAGATCGTCGAGGCCCTCGAGGCGCCGGGCGAGCGGTTCGTCGTCGGCGTCCAGTGCCACCCGGAGCGGACCGAGTTCACGCCCGCCGAGTTCGAGGGCCTGTGGGCCGCCTTCCTCGCGGCCTGCCGGGCGCGCCGGGCGGCGGAGCGAGGCGTCTGACCGTCGCGGTCAGGCGCCGGCGAGGTCGATGAGGAACTGCGGCGTCCAGAGCTGGGTGTAGCCGGCCAGGCTGAGCGCGGTGACGATCAACAGGATTCCGATGGTGCCCGCGAGGATGAGCTTGTCGGTCTGATCGTAGATCAGCTCCCGCAGCCACGTCCGCTTGCCGGTCCCGAAGGCCCGCAGGTCCATCGCATCGATCGTGTCCTCGGCATTGACGATCGCGTTGATCGTCAACGGCACGACGACCGGCGTCAGCCGCCGCAACCGGCCGACGGGACCGCGACCCTTCCGCTCGGGGTCGTACCCGCGGACGCGCTGGGCGTCGATCGTCGTCTGGAGGTCGTCCGCGAGCGACGGGATGAAGCGGAACGTCAGGTCGATCCCGAACGCGAACTTGTAGGGAACCCGCAGGCGGGCGAACGCCGGACCGAGGTCTGCCGGGGCGACGGCGAACGCGATCGGGAAGCCGACGGAGGCGAAGGTGAGATATCGGATCATCTGGGTCGCCCCGTAGGCCACGGCCTCGGCCGAGATCGGCGTCCCGAGCAACGGCAGGTGAAAGAGGACGTGGAGATCGCCGAGCACGAGCGTCCCGACTTCACCGCCGGTGATCACCGTGTTGAACAGGACGATGATCGTGAGGAAGACGAAAACGAACGCCCACTGCCCACGGACCTGGGCGAACGGAATTCGTGCCGCCCGGTAGTAGAGCTGGGCGATGACGAGCAGGATGAGGGCGATCCGCAGGTCGAAGACCTGGGGGACGGTCGCCGCGGCGAGGATCGCGACGAGAATGAGGACGCGAGGGTCGCGGCGAGCCAGCCACGACCCCCGGCCGAGATACCGCGGGGCGACGTTCATTCGGCGGCGCTCCGCGGGAGCCGCCTCAGCGGCCGAGTTGCTCCTGCAGCGGACCCCAGACCGCGACGAGGATCGGGGTGAGGATCACCGCGGAAAGGGTGTTGGCGACCACGACCGGGATGTAGCTCCCGGTCAGGACCGTTTCGGGTGCCGTCCCGAAGACCCAGATGTCGGTGACGACGAAGGCGAAGCCGATGAGCGTGGCGACGACCGCCACGATCGCCGACGAGACGATCTTGTTGCTCGACGCCATGCGGGCGCCCATCATCGCCGGCAGGATCCCGGCAAGCAGCCCCGCGAAGCCGTTCGCCAGGCTCCAGTTCCACGCCGTGAAGGCGCCATAACCGGTGATCTGGTCGATCGCAATGTTGCCGACGAAACCGGTGAAGAACCCGACGATCGGACCGAAGGCGTAGCCAAAGAACGGGACCAGCGCATAGGCCGGCCGGACGTAGACGTTCTGGGTGCCCGGCAGGACGAAGTTGAAGAGACCGAGGACCGCATAGAGCGCGGCCCCGATCGCCGCGTAGACGATCGTCCGGGATGTGACCTCCCAGAGCGTGTCGCGGGTCATGGGCATCGTGGACATCTGCTCTCCCTCTGCTCCTGTGGCTCGATGGCCCGCCGTTCGATCGGTGGTCGGGTGTGCGCCGCCGCCCTCCGGTTCCTTCAGCGATTCAACTGCGAGCGAGTCGGCGGGCGAGAGACTCGGCTTCGAGGAACCGGCTGCCGGGCGCGCCGCGTTGGGCGTTGGCGCGCATCAGCGACGTCGGCCGAAGGTTGCACTGGATCCAGCGATCTTCGTCCTCGACCACGAGGCGGGGTGGACCGTCTGCGACGATCCGGCCGTCTCTGAACAGCAGGATACGGTCCGCGTGCGTCAATGCAAGGTCCACGTCGTGGGTGACGAAATAGATGCTCTCGAGCCCGGGGATCGTCCGAACCGCCCGCATGAACTCCCTGGCGTTGCGATGATCCTGGCCCGCCGACGGCTCATCGAGAATGAGGGTCTTCGGCCGGAGGGCCAGGGCGATCGCGATCGCGAGGCGCTTCTGTTGGCCGAACGACAGCGTCTGGGGCGCACGCTCGAGGATCGCATCCTCGTCGGCCAGGCCGACCCGGGCCAGGACGTCGGCGATGAGGTCGTCGAACCCGGCCGGGTCCATGCCCAGGTTGCGGGGACCGTAGGCAAGTTCCTCGCGGACGCTCCGGGCGAACAGCATCTGGCTCGGGCTCTGGAAGACGTAGCCGAAGACGCGGGCGAGGTCGGCCACCGTTCGGTCGTCGGTCGACGCCCCGTCGACCCGGACCGTGCCGCTCGTCGGCTCGATCAGGCGCATCGCCGCCTTGAACAGCGTGGTCTTGCCCGAGCCGTTCGGCCCCAGGACGGCGACCGTCTCAGAGGGTCGGAGCGCGGCCGATACACCGTGGAGCACTTCCCGCTCGCCATAGCCAGCTCGCACGCGTTCGTAGGCGAGACGGTCGAGCGGCGCGGCTCCGTTCCCGCCTGCCGGTTGTGGTGACGGCGGGCTCCAGTCGTCGACCTCGACTTCGCCGGCTCTGGCCCGGGCGAGGATCGCCTCGAACGGCAGCTTGACCGAGCCGGGATCGGCGACTTTGAGGAAACCCTCGACCGGGCCGAGGTAGCGAGTCCTGCCCTCCTCGAGGTAAAGCACGCGGTCGGGCTCGAGTTCGAGCGCCTCCTCGACACGATGCTCGACGAGGACGACGGCATGGCCTTCGTCAGCGAGCTCTCGGAGCGTGGCGAGGAGCGTGGCGGCCGTCGCCGGATCGAGGTTCGCGAGCGGCTCGTCGACCACGAACAGCTGCGGCTGCATCATCAGGATGCCGGCCATTGCCAGGAGCTGACGTTCGCCGCCGGAGAGCTCCGCCGTCTCGCGGCCCACGAGATGCTCGATCCTGGCACGGGCGGCGACCAGCCGGATGCGGTTGCGGATTTCCCCCCTGGGAAGGCCGAGGTTCTCCGGGCCGAACGCCAGCTCCGTCTCGACCGTGGCTCCGACGATCTGGCGGGCCGGGTCCTGAAGGACGGTCCCGACGATCAGCGAGGTCTCGCGCAGCGGCATGGCGGCGACCTCCCGTCCGCGGAGACGGACGGTGCCCGAGAGCTCTCCCCGGTACGAGTGCGGGATCAGCCCGTTCAGCGCTCGGATCAGCGTGCTCTTGCCGCAGCCCGATGGGCCCGCGACGAGGATGACCTCACCTTCGGAGATCGTCAGCGAGATGTCGCGGATCGCCGGCTCGCTCGCGCGGCGATATCGGAAGGTCAGCCCGTCGACGTCGACGAACGGCGGGCTGGCGATCATGCGACGGCGGTCAGGCGGCGCCGATCGTCGCCGGACGATCGACGGCCAGCCCGAGCCGGCCGGCGGCATCCCCCTGGTTGTCGGCGAGCGAGAGGTTGCCCTCGGAGTCCTCCATGAGGAGCGAGGCGCCGAGTGGGACGTCACCGAACGTCGTCGCCCACGTCGTCTGCTCCCTGACGGCCGGCCGGCCGTCGTGGGCCGCAAAGTCCACGACCAGCCTGCGGCCGACCGCGAGCGGCCCGATCGCGTTTTCGAGGTCGGCCGGCGACCCGGCGAACGTGAGGTTGCCGAAGATGAGGACGTTGGTGACGACCGTCTCGAGGCGCCCTTCGCGGACGGTCGCGGTGGGGAACGCGAAACGGGTGAGCCGACCCGGATCGACCGTCGGCCCGACCTGCTCGAAGGGGACCCCCATCGCCAGGTGGGCGGCCATCGGGGCGAAGATGTCGCGGCCGTGGAAGCTCGTCGTGACTTTCGGCAGCATGAGCTTCGGGTTCTCGAGGGCGCGGGCCTCGACGACGCCGCCGAGCTTCTCGGCCGCCGGCACGAGGAGGCCGTTGTCGGGACCGATGAGGATGTCGCCGCGGGCGACCCGCAGGCCGATCGGCAGCCGTTGCGTCCCGACGCCGGGGTCGACGACGGCGACGTGAACCCCGATCGGCATGTGGGGGAGGGCGAAGACGAGCGTCCCGGCGCCGTCGCGGATCGAGTAGCGCGGCACCTGGTGGTTGATGTCGATGATGTTCGCGTCAGGGGCGATGCCGAACATGACACCGCGGCAGACCGCCGGGGCGGCTGGCCCGAAGTCGGTGACGAACGTGATGACGGGTCGGGCCATCTCAGGCCGCCCGAATCCGGACCGGTCGGTCCGCGATCAGGCCGAGACGCTTCGCCACGTTGCCCTGGTTGTCGGCGAGCGAGACGAGGCCGAACGAATCCTCGTAGAGAAGTGACTGGCCGGGCGCCACGCCGCCGAACGTCCGCTGCCACGTCGTGGATTCGCGGAGTGCCGGCTCACCACCCCCCGCGTCGCCGCCACCGAACACGAGGTCGATCCGGGCTCCGGGTCGCAACTCGCCCAGGGCGGCGGCCAGGTCCGCCGGCCGGCCCCCGAGACGAACGTTGCCGAAGTCATCGACGAAGAGGACTGCGGTCTCGAGTTCCCCGGCCCGGACCTCGGGCTCCGGGAAGCTGAGGTCCACGAGCGAATCCGGCTCGACCGCCGGACCGACCGATCGTAGCGGGGCGCCCATCGCGAGGTGCGCGCCGACGGGGGCGAAGATGTCCCGGCCGTGGAACGTCGAGCTGGTCGCCGCGAGCATGTAGTCGCGGTTCTCGAGGACGTGGGCGGCGACGATCCCGCCGAGACGCCGGGCCGCGGGGATCAGGAGGCCGTTGTCGGGGCCGACAAGGTGGTCGCCGCGCTGTGTCAGGATGGCCACGGGGCGGCGCTCGGTGCCGACGCCCGGGTCGACGACCGCCACGTGAACGCCGACCGGCAGGTACGGCAGCGCGCACCAGAGCAGGAACGCCCCATCGCGGATCGCGTACTTGCGCACGTGGTGGCCGATGTCGAGGATCTGGGCGTCCCGGGCGATCCCGAGCATGACGCCGCGGCAGATCGGCGCTGGGCCATCCGGCCCGAAGTCCGTCAGGAATGAGATCAGGGGTCGTTCCATGGCACCGGATGGTATCGAACCGGCTCCCGGTCGCGCCGCCGAACCGGGCGCGCCACGGGCGGCCGGCGAGCGACCCGCCGGCTGCGGGATGCTCCCCGCAACCGGAAGGGGCGCCTGGAGGAGGTTAGGCGCCCCTTCGGTGGGTTCCGCGACGGCGGGAGGAGGGAGGCGCCGGCGCGGGTGATATTCGGTTGATCGGGCTCGCGCGCCCGGGTGGATCAGTGGGCTCGAGCCCCGTCGCTGCCGCCGAAGCGGCCCGACTCCTGCATCCGCCGCAGGAAGAGCAGCTGGTTGATCTGGTTGAGCGTCCAGTGGACCTCGCCGATCGGCAGGCCCGCGATGAACGCGGTCAGGTTCGCCGCCTCGTCAGGCGCCATGCCCCGCATCAGGAGATGGCGGTACGTCGCCCGCGTGGCCAGGTTCCTGGCCGTCGGCGGACCGGCCGGCGAGTTCGGTTGGGCCGGCGAGTTGCGCCGGGTCGGCGTGCCGGTGCCCGATCCAGACCCGGCCGCGGAGGCCGCCGCGAGCACCGGCGAGGACGAGTCGCCGCGAGACGATCGATCCTGCGCCCGTGATCCTCGCCGTGCCCGACCTGCCATGGTGCACCGTGCCGTCCTGTCGCTTCCGTTGCGCCGCGCCGCTCGGATGGGTCGATTCCGGGTCCGACGACCGACTGCCTGGACGGATCGTCGGACGGTCGGCCGCGGCGTTCGATGACCCATCGGTCCCATG
>DASTEU010000270.1:0-3162 GCA_035709325.1 Candidatus Limnocylindrales bacterium
TCCGCGGCCGGCTCGGCGGCGCCGCGCCACGGGTGGCTGAGCATGGCGGCCCCGGTCCGGCACCGGTCCGGCCGCGGCGAGGGCGCTCCAGGAGGCGCCAACCGCCGTCCGGAGACGGTGCGCGTTCGGATCATTCGGAAACCGCGGCGGTTCGGCGGCGGCCGTCGCAGCGCGCGACAACCGACAGGTAAGCGAGGCGGCGTTCAATGCGGTCATGTCGCCTCGCGCCCCCCGTGCCCGCGCCACTCCCGCCGCCACCGCCGCCGCGTCGACGATGGCGATGAGCGCCGGGGTCGAGCTCCGAGACGGCCGCGTGGCGTGGCGCTGGACCCTCCGCCAGCTCGCGGATCGTGCAGGAGTCTCGGTTGCCTCCGCCCAGGCGGCCGAGTCCGGTCGAGCCGTGTCTCTCGAGACTTATGCCCGACTGGCCGTCGCGCTCGGCCGCCGGCCGCTCCTCTCCTTCCCCGGCCGAGCCGCGGCCGACACGAACGAGCGGTCCCGGACAGGACGCGACCTCGTCCACGCCGCGATGGGCGAGATCGAGGCGCGGAAGCTGGCGGCCAACGGATACCAGGTCGCCCTCGACGAGCCGTACCAGCACTACCAGTTCGCCGGTCGGGCCGACCTGCTGGCATGGGATCTCGACGCGCGCGCCCTGCTCCACCTCGAGAACAAGTCGCGACTCGCGGACCTCCAGGATGTGGCCGGCTCGTACAACGCGAAGCGGACGTACCTGCCGGCCGTGCTCGGCGACCGCCTCGGAATCGGGCCGCGAGGCTGGGCGACGGTGACCCACGCCCTCGTCGTGTTGTGGTCGAGCGAGGTTCTCCATGTCCTCCGCCTGCGCGCCGCGACGTTCCGCGCGCTCTGTCCGTCGCCGATCGACCCGTTCGAGGCATGGTGGTCGGGATCGCCGCCGCCCGCCGGCGTGACGAGCAGCCTCGTCGTGCTCGATCCGTCCCCGGGCCTGTCGTCGCGCAGCCGGCGCTTCGTGGGCGTCGAACGGGTGCCCGACCTCGAGCCGCGGTACCGCCACTACGCTGCGGCGGCGGCGTTGCTCGGCCGCTGAGTCGACTCCCAGGCGGCCCTTCTGAATGATCCGAACCGGACCGGCCCGAATCGGCTCGAGAAGCGCGGTCCCGGCTGCCGACTTCGCCTTCCCGAGCGTGGACGGCGTCTGCGCGCTCGGGGGGAGGCCGCTCCAGCCTGGCCAATGGCCCGATCCCGGTGCCACCGTTCGGATCATCCGGAATTCAGCGGCTCCGGCGGCTCCGGCGGCTCCGGCGGCTCGGGCGGCTCCGGCGGCTCCGGCGCCGCCGGGCGCGCGGTCACGGAGCGGTGACCGCGACGCTCCCGGCCATCCCGTACGCCTCGTGGCCCGGCAGGTGGCAGATGAACGCGAATGACCCGGCGGCGGGGAACGTGACCGTCGTCCGCCGCTCCTCGAGCGCCGGCACCGTCACCTCGGTGGGGCGCGCGTCGTGGACCGGCTCGGTCCCGCTGCGGTGGCGCTCATGGACGGCGTCGTCGCCGACGATCCACTCGTGGTCGATCGGATCGCCGTTGCGGATCACGAACGTCACCTCGCGGCCGGCCGGCACCCGGACGAGCGCCGGCTCGAATCGCGAGTAGCGGATCGTCAGCTCGACGACGATCGGGTCGTCGGCGGCGGAGGCGGCGGCAATCGCCACCGCCACCGCCACCCCGGCGAGCGCGACCGCGACGCCCAGCCCGAGCGCCGCGGCCGGGCGGCCCATGCCCATCGATCCGTCCTCAGCCCAGTGCGTCCTCGGGCCGGTAACGCGCCATCAGCCAGATGCCCGACACGCCGACGAGCGAGAAGAACACCGCGAGCAGCAGCCGGCCCGGCTCGATCGAGCCGACGACCTCGGTCGGGGTCGGCAGGTCGAATCCCGCGTCGATGCGCGACGGCGCCCCCGCCCCGCTGGCGTCGATCGCGAGATCGAACGAGAGCCCGGCCGCGGCCGAGTCGACGACGATCTTCGTGAGCCAGGCGCTCGACGGAACCCAATCCATGCCCCGATCCGAGCGCAGGTCGTCGAGCAGGCTCGTCGACGCCGCGTCGCTATGGCCGAGGCGGAGCCCGACCGCCGCGTTCGGTGTCGGCAGGAGCGCCGGCGCCTTGTCGGTCAGGAGGTAGACATCGGCCTCGACCCGCTCCTCGCCGGTCTTGCCGAGGGCGAGGATCCGCAGCGGGACCCACGGGTTGTCGGTGGGGATCGTGACGTGGACCGACGTCCCGTCGCCGATCTGCTGGCCCCGCACCGCGGCGGCTTCGGCGTCGAACGCCGCGGCGAGGAAGATCGGGCTGCGCGAGGCGTAGAACTCGAGCACTTCGGGCGCATCCGGTGGGAGCCGGAAGCCGTGGTCCTTCGCCCAGCGACCGATGTCGGCCGCGCCGCCGCGCAGGACGGTGACGTCGAGCGCGTCGATCCGGACCTTCATCAGCTCCTCGGCGCCGCTGGCATCGGCCAGGGCCGCCGCCGGGGACGCGAACTCGACGATGGGGGAGGTTTCGAGGACGAGGCGCTGGAGCGTCCAGTCGCCGCCCTTCTCGACGCTCGACGGGACGTCGGGCAGCGGCGTGATCGATCCGAATGCGCCCCCGCCGCCGGCGAACTCGAACGCGGTCACGTAGTGCTCGACGCCGTCGTGGTAGCCCGCGAACGTCGAGGTCCGGAGCAGGTTCACGGCCCCGTTCGGGCCGATGAGGCCGCCGCAGGCGAGGGCCGGCCCCGCGGTGAGAAGGAGCGCCACGAAGGCGGTGGGGAGGAGGATGCCGAGTCGCCGCAAGGGGTGGACCTCCGCTTCCTGGCAGGCAACCGGGATTCCTGCCCCGACGCCGAGCCGCGATCGAAGGTTCCCGAGGGCGCCGCCGGCGCGCCCGCTCAGGGCAGTTCGATTCTCACGTCGTCGAGGCCCGCCTCGACGAGGCTGTCGGCCCCGCCGTCGGTCGCGGTGAAGACGATCCGGATCGTCTGGCCCGCGAACTTGCTGAGCGACACGCCGGCCCGCTGCCACCGCGCCCCGACGAGCATCCCGATCCCGACGTCCCGTCGAGCGTCGAGAAGGGCGGCGACTGGACGCTCCAGCGCCTCGTCCTCGAAACCTCCCCCATCGTCGAGTTCGCGTCCCCGGCGG
>DASTEU010000271.1:0-8229 GCA_035709325.1 Candidatus Limnocylindrales bacterium
ATCGTGCCCAGCGCCGCGAGAACGACGACGATCCCGCTCCCGGAGAACGCGTTCTCGGAGATCGCCGGCAGGCTGTCGCCGCCGCCCACCTGCCACCACGGGAGGAAGCAGCCGACGAGGATCACGATCGCGGCGATCGCGGCCAGCATCCGACCGCGGCCGAGGGGGCGTCGATGCATCGCTCAGTCCTGGCCCGTGTAGACCTCGGGGCGGAGGACGCCCACGAACCGCAGGTTGCGGTAGAACTCGCCGTAGTCGAGGCCGTAGCCGACGACGAACTGGTCGGGAATCGTGAACCCGACGTAATCGACCTCGATGTCGACGAGGCGACGCGCCGGCTTGTCGAGGAGCGTGCAGATCCGGAGCGAGCGGGGATTCTTGCCGCGCAGGTAGCGGAGCAGGTAGTTCAGGGTGAGGCCCGTGTCGATGATGTCCTCGACGATGAGGACGTGCTCGCCCTCGATGCTCGCGGACAGGTCCTTGAGGATCCGGACGAGCCCCGACGACTCGGTCGACGTGCCGCCGTACGAGCTGACCTCCATGAGGTCGATCCGGACCGGCACCGCGATCGACCGCATGAGGTCGGCCATGAACGGGAGGGCGCCTTTGAGGACCGAAACGAGCGTCAGCTCGCGGTCGGCGTAGTCGGCCCCGATCCGGGCCCCGAGCTCGCGGACCTTGGCCTGGATCGCCTCCTCGGTCACGAGGATCTCGCCGATGTCGGCGGTCAGATCGATCGAGCGCCGTGTCACCGATCGCCGCCGTCGGGGAGGTCGGCGGCCGGGGTCGCGACCCGCTCCGGGACGACCTGGCCGCTGGAGCCCGAGAGCTCGTCGGCGAGGGCGAGCTTGCCGTACTTCAGCATGATCTGGCGAAAGTCGCGGGCGTAGAAGAGCTTGACCCGCAGGTCGGGGTAGAGCTCGAGGACCCGCCTGAGCTTGCGGTTCTTCTTGCGGACGAGCTTCTGGCGGAGCGTCGTCATCTCGAGGTAGAGGTCCAGCTCGGGCAGCCAGAAGTCCGGCGAGAAGCTCTCGACGACGTCGCCGTCGAGGTTCCACAGGATCGGAAAGGTGTGGGGCTCGTATTCCCAGCGGACGTCGTAGAAGTCGAGGATCCGGGCCATCTCGGCCTCGCTGGCGTGGGCGAAGGCCGGACGCTCGACGGGCGGGGCCGGCGGTTCAGGCTCGCGTTGCGTGACGGCGCCGACCGGGGGCGCGGCCGCCGGTTCCGGCGGCCCGACGGCCGCCCGAGGGGTTGCCACCCGCCGCGATCGGCGACGGGTGGCCGACCGCGGACCGCTCGCGGGACCGGGCCTCACGTGGCGGATCCGTCGGTGCGCTCGTCCGGCCCGACCAGGCCCTCCAGGCCGCGCTTCGCGAGCAGCTCACGGACCGTGACGACATCGTCGGCGTCGATCGGACGAGCCGCGTGGAAGCGGGCGTCGTCGGCCGGCACGAATTCGCCGTAGGAAGGGCCGGATGAGCTCGCGATCGAGCCGTCGGACGCCTCGGCGTGGCCGGCGACGATGATCCCGAGGGTCTCGCTGCGGCAGCCCAGGCAGGCGAGCTCGACGAACGTCAGGTCGTCGCGGCGGGCGAGGATCCGGATCCCGTCCGCCGGGACGGACCGGCCGCAGACGGCGCAGTCGACGCCGCTCGCGAACGGTGGCTGGCGATCGCGCGGATCCATCGAACGCCAGTCTACTTCGTCGGCGCCCCGGACGCCCGCGGCGACGAAGTTGTCAGCCATACCCCCAGGGGGTATCATGCGGGTCCGTCCCCCGCGGGGCGGCTCGTCCCGCGCACCGCCCTGGAGGCCTCACGGTGGCACAACCCGACGGCCGAACGACGGCCGAGCCCGCCCACGACCACTTCCGTCACTCGTACTCGAAGGACAAGGCCGGCCTGATCCGGCGCCTCTCCCGGATGGAGGGCCAGGTTCGGGGCATCGCCCGGATGATCGAGCGCGAGGAGTACTGCGTCGACATCCTCCAGCAGACCGCCGCGTTGCGAGCCGCCGTCGACGCGGTTTCGGTGCTCGTCCTGGAGGACCACGTCCAGGGCTGCGTCCGGACCGCTGCCGAACGCGGCGAGGCCGATCGCTACGTCGACGAGGTCATCGACGTGGTTCGGCGCACCCTCGGCCGTCCGGTCCGCTCGAGCAGCCGGGCCGGGTGACGGGGGAGCTCCAACCGGTACTTTCCGTCCTCCCGGCCCGGCCCGTCGGGGGATTACCGCGGTTCCTGCCGCGGGCGACGCTGGATCCGGACCGACGCACTCACCACGGCTCCACCCCGGACGGAGCCCAGACAGGGACCACATGACCGAACACTCCCCGACCCGGCCGCCGGTCCGGCCGCCATCGGTTGCCCCGCCGCCGCCGTTCCGCGAGCGGCGGGCGACGTTCCGGCGGGCCGAGGATCGACGAACCCACGAGGAGCGCGTCCTGCTGGCGCGGGCGCTCGACGTCCTCGCCGGCAGCGGATCCGCCGAGGAGCGCCTGGCCGGGCTGCTCGATCTGCTGGCCGGCATCGCCGGCGCCCGTCGCGCGGCGGTCCTCGCAGGCGGCTCCGAGCGGCGCGCCGCAGTGTCGGTCGACCCCGGCGAGGACCCCGCCGAAGCGGAGGCCCTGGCCGCGTGGCTCGACGCGTCCGCGGGCCGATCGCGGGCCGAGCGGGCGGCGGCCGGCCGGGCCCCCGTTTCGATCGTGGCCCGCGCCGCGAGGCGGCCGGGTTCGAGCCGCCGGCGGCGGGCGCTGCCGGGGGGCGAGGGCGCCGGTCGGAACTACGCGCTCCTGCCGATCCCGAGCGCCGGGTCGGTTTTCCTCGGGTTCGAGTTCGACGACGAGGCGGCGGCCGGTCGGCTGGCCGAGTCCCTGTCGCCTGAGCTCGCCCGTCACGCGGCCGTCGCGCTTGCTCTCGTGACCGAGCAGCTCGCGACCCAGCGCGAGCTGACCGCTTTGCGGGCCAGCGAGGCCGAACGGACTCGGTTCGTTTCGACCGTGGCCCATGAGCTGCGGACGCCGCTGACCGGCCTGCGCGGCTACCTGGAGCTGATCCTCGCAGGCCGCGTCGACGATCCGGAAGTCGAGCACGACTTCCTCGAGCGCAGCCGGGCGATCGTCGATTCGATGGCCGATCTCGTCGGCGACCTGCTGGAGCTGGCTCGTCTCGAGTCCGGGACGGTCGCGCTCGACATCGCCCCGTTCTCGGTGGCCGAGGCCGCCTCACAGGTCGCGACCGGCCTCATGCCGATCGCCCTCGAGCGCGGCTCGCGCCTGACGACGACGCTGCCGCCGCGGCTCCGCTCGGCGACCGCGGACCGGCGGCGGGTCGAGCAGGTCCTGACCAACCTCGCCGGCAACGCCCTCAAGTTCACGCCGCGCGGCGGGACGGTCGAGATCGTCGGCCGGTTCGACGGCCCGGTCGCGGTCATCGCCGTCCGGGACGACGGGCCCGGGATCGCCCCGGAGGACCGGAACCGGATCTTCGAGCGCTTCCATCGCCTGGCCGACCATGAACGCGTCACCGGGACCGGCCTCGGCCTGCCGATCGCCCGCGACCTGGCCCGGCGCATGGATGGCGACCTCGACGTCGCGTCGCGCCGCGGCGCGGGTTCGGCGTTCGTCCTCGTCCTGCCGGGCCCCGCGGCCGTCGATCCGGACCAGATCGGCGAGGGGCTCCGCCGGGCACTGATCGACGAAATGGTGCGCCTCGATGAGCTGGCCGTCCTGCGGACCGCCGGCCGGACGCGCGCCGTTTCGGAGAAGCGGGCCCGGCAGCTGCGGTCGCTGCCCCGTTCCCGCAGCGAGGACCCCGCGCCGGCTGCCTGACCAGGTCCGGCGACCGAACGACAGGCCGCCGCGGAGGCCGGTTATCCACAACATCGCGGGCGCGCCGTGGATTCGTGGATAACCCCGTTGACGCCCGGATGCCCGGCGACTAACGTCCGGCATCCGCACTGAGATCACTCGGGTAACGAGGCCTGCGAGGGGCACGGGGAGACCCGGCCGCGAACCGGACAAGCCGCGGAAGACCGAAACCCGATCGTCGGTGCGACGTACGACGACGCCGGGAGCGGAGCCCGGGCGGCCCGCAGAGGCACGACCGACAGGAGGAGTGCCTGGACCGCCCGCGCGAACCGCTCCCGACGCGCGTCGAGGGCCTTCCCGAGCTGCCGGACGAATACGGTCGGGCGCTCGATGCTGGCCTGGCCGAGCTGGGCCTCGTCATCGCGGAGTCAGCCCGCGAGCAGCTCGACGCCCACGTCCGGTTGCTCATCGCCTGGAACGAGGCGATCAACCTCACCGCCGTCCACGATCCGGCCGCGATCGCCGTCCGCCACGTCGTGGACAGCCTGAGCGGTGTCGCGATCCTGCGGGAGCGCGGCATCGACGCGTTCGTCGACCTCGGCAGCGGCGGTGGGTATCCGGGCCTGCCCCTCGCAGTCGTGCTGCCGGGCCGCCGGGCGGTGCTGGTCGAATCGATCGCGAAGAAGGCCCGCTTCCTTGCGGTCGTTTCCGCGGCGCTTGGGCTGGCGGAGCGGATCACCGTCCGTCCGGGTCGGGCCGAGGAGGCGGCCGGCGATCCCGGCGAGCGGGAGCGCTGGCCGGCCGTGACGGCGCGAGCCGTCGCCGAGCTCGCCGAGCTCATCGAGCTGGCCTTTCCACTCCTGGCGGTGGGCGGCTGCCTCGTTGCCTGGAAGCGGGACCCCGCCGCGTCCGAGCTTGCCGCCGGGGAGCGAGCGGCGATCGCTCTCGGGGGCGGCCGGCTCGAGGTCATGGACGTCGTTGCACGCGGGCTCGTGGGCCACCGTCTCGTCGTCGTGACGAAGGCCGGCCGGACTCCGGACGGCTTCCCTCGGCCGCCCGGAGCCCGGCGACGGCGACCGTGGTGAGCCGGGCCGGCGCGGGCGCCCGGCGGCGAGTAGGCTGACCGTGATGCGTGTCGCCGTCCTGTCGGACATTCACGCCAACCTGGCGGCTCTCGATGCAGTGATCGGCTCCCTCGGGTCGGTCGATGCGATCTGGCACCTCGGCGACGTCGTCGGCTACGGGCCGGAGCCCGACGCAGTCGTCGAGCGACTTCGCGAGGTCGGCGCGGTCGGTGTCCGGGGCAACCACGATGCGGCTGCCGTCGGCGGCGACGAGATCGATTGGTTCAATCCCGACGCACGGCGGGCGATGGAGTGGACCCGGCGCCGCATCTCGGACCGGACCCGCGACTGGCTGGCCGCCCTGCCCGAACGCCACGGCGAGCCCGACTTCAGCCTCGTCCACGGCAGCCCCCGCGATCCGACCTGGGAGTACATCGTCTCGGTCCCGATCGCCCGGGCCAACCTGCACGTCCTGACGACGCCGTTCGGGCTCTACGGCCACACCCACCTGCCGATGGTGTTCGCCGAGGTCGACGGGCGTGTCGAGCAGATCGCCCCGGGCGAAGGCTCGACCTTCAAGCTTGACGGCCGGCGAGCGCTCGTCAACCCAGGCAGCGTCGGCCAGCCCCGGGACGGGATCGTCACCGCCAGCTATCTCCTCCTCGACACGGAGGCCCGCCGCTGCACCTGGCAGCGCGCGCGGTACGACGTCTCGGCCGTCCAGTCGGCGATGGCCGACGCCGGGCTGCCGACGCGCCTCGTCGAGCGACTGTCGTACGGCCTGTGATCGGCGGCAGGCGCCCCATCCAGGGGCGCAAGCTCGGCGATCGGCGGGTCCGGGTCGAGCGGCCCCACGCCGCCTACTTCCGCTGGAGCGGTCCCGGGCAGCTGACGGCGAAGGAGGCGGCGAGCGCGCCGACGACGCCGGGCGGCCGCGCATGGGCCCGCGTGAAGGCGCTCTTCATCGGGCGGCCGCTGGCCTCGGAGGAGGAGCTCGGCGAACGCCTCTCGAAGAAGAAGGCGCTGGCCATCTTCAGCTCGGATGCGATCAGCTCATCGGCGTATGCGACCGAGGAGATCCTGCGGGTCCTCGTCCTCGGCGGGGTCGCCGCGCTGACGTTCGGGCTGCACATCAGCATCGCGATCGCGGTCCTGCTGATCGTCGTCGCGATCAGCTACCGCCAGATCTGCATCGCCTACCCGACCGGCGGCGGGAGCTACTCGGTCTCGAAGCGCAATTTCGGCCGGCTCGTTTCGCTCGTCGCCGCCTCGGCCCTGCTCATCGACTACGTGATGACGGTCGCGGTGTCGACCTCGTCCGCCGTCGAGCAGATCGTCTCGGCGTTCCCGGTCCTGTTCGACGAGCGGATCCTCATCGGCGTCGGTGCGATCGCCCTCATCACGGTCGGCAACCTGCGCGGCATCCGCGAGGCGGGCAACATCTTCGCCCTGCCGACCTACCTGTTCGTCGTGTCGGCGCTCCTCATGATCGCGATCGGCGCGTTCCGGATCGTCGTCCTCGGCGAGCACGCGGCCTACGGCCCCGAGGACGTGGAGCGGACGGGCGGGACGCTCGAGGCGGTGACGGTCCTGCTCATCCTGCGGGCGTTCGCCGCCGGCGCCGTCGCCCTGACCGGGACCGAGGCGATCGCGACCGGGGTCCCGGCCTTCCAGCCACCCGAATCGCGGAACGCCGCGACGACGCTTGCGGTCATGGCCGGCCTGCTCGGGACGCTGTTCATCGGGATCACGTTCCTGGCGGTGAACTTCGGCATCACCCATGTCGAGGAGCCGACGCGGCAGACGGTGATCAGCCAGGTCGCGGCGGTCGTCTACGGTGCCGGCTCGATCCCGTTCTTCCTGTTCCAGGCCTTCACGGCGCTCCTGCTGTTCCTCGCGGCGAACACGAGCTTCAACGCCTTCCCCCGGCTGCTCGCGATCCTCGCCCAGGACGGTTTCGTCCCGCGCCAGTTCTCGTTCCGCGGCGACCGGCTGGCCTTCTCGTGGGGAATCATGATCCTGGCCACGGTCGCCGCCGGCCTGATCGTCCTCTTCGGCGGCGAGACCCACCTGCTCATCCCGCTCTACGCGGTCGGCGTCTTCATCGACTTCACGATCAGCCAGAGCGGGATGATCCGCCACTGGCTCCGGGAGCGCGGCCCCGGCTGGTCGCGGCGCCTCGCCATCAACGCGTTCGGGGCCGCCCTGACCGGCGTCGTCGCCGTCGTCGTGACGGTCGCGAAGGCGCCCGCCTCGCTCCTCGTCCTCGTCCTCATCCCGATCCTCGTCGGGATGATGTCGTTCATCCGCCGCCAGTACGACGCCCAGGAGCGCGAGCTCCACGTCCGGGCGGACCTCGTCGTGGAGGGACCGCTCCGGGAGCAGCGGGTGGTCGTCCCCGTGAACGGGATCAACCGGGCCGTGGTCCAGGCGGTGAACTTCGGGCGCACGCTGGCGAGCGACGTCCGGGCGGTCTTCGTGACGGAGGACCACGAGCAGGGCGAGGCGCTGCGAGCGCGCTGGGACCGCCAGCTGCCGGGCATCCCGCTCGTCATCGTCGAGTCACCGTACCGGGCGCTCGTCGGGCCGGTCACCGCCTACCTCGACGTCCTCGACCTCGCCTGGCCGCCCGATCGCCCGACGCCGGTCACGATCGTGATCCTCCCCGAATACGTCGCCCGCCACTGGTGGGACCGGATCCTCTACAACCAGTCGGCGAAACGGCTGCGGGCGGCCCTGCTCGGTCGAGAGCACACGGTCATCGCGAATGTTCCATACCGGCGGGGTCACTGAGGCGACGCCCGGGCGGCCGCTCGTCACGGGCCGATCCGACCGGCGGCCGCCCGAACGCCCCGGTGGTATCGTTCCGGCCGTGCCAGAAGCGCAACAGCAACCCGCCTTCAGCCGTGCGGTCATCGCCCTGAACGGCGGCCCGAGCGACGCGAGGATCGTCTCCCTGGCGAGTTCGCTCGCCCGATCGAGCGCGGTGGAGCTCATCGCGGTCCACGTCGTCGAGATCGACTGGACGCTGCCGCTCGACGCCGACGTCGCCGGCAACTCCGAGGAGGCCCAGCGGATCCTCGACATCGCCGAGGCCGCCGCCGAGTCATCGAAGGCCCGCCTCGAGACGGTCCTGCTCCAGGCCCGCGACGTCGGGGCGGCCCTGGTCGACGAAGCCAGCGAGCGCGAGGCGGACCTGCTCGTCGTGGGACTGCCCTACCGCAAGCGCTTCGGCGGCGATTTCGCGATCGGGCGCACCATTCCCTACGTCCTGAAGAACGCGCCCTGTGCAGTGTGGGTCGTGCGCGAGCCGATCCACGAGGAGACAACGTGAAGACAGTGATCGTCGGCTGCG
>DASTEU010000272.1:0-3677 GCA_035709325.1 Candidatus Limnocylindrales bacterium
GGCGAAGGCGTACCCGGCCATGCTGGCGAGCACGAGGTTGCTGATCGTCACGCCGGCCGCGACGATCGTGCTGTTGAGGAACAGCTGCGGAATCGACGGATTGAGCGTCAGGAAGCCGGTCTCCCAGCCCTGGAGCGTGAACGGGTCGGGGATGATCGTCAGCCGCAGCGCGTCCTGGTCGGTCTTGAACGAGGTGATGACCTGCCAGGCGAACGGGATGAGCATGAGGATCGCGTAGCCGACCAGGAAGACGTAGGCGATCGTCTTGCGAATCGTGCGGCCGCGATCGCCGGCCGGCCCGACCTCGGTCGGGGCGGCGGGCTGGACGAGCGGGGCCTCGGCGGTCATCGACGGCTACCAGCTCGGCGCCTGGCCGAACAGCCGCCGCTGGAGCAGCGTCAGGCTGAAGATGAGGACGAACAGGACGAGGCCAACCGCGGCCGCGTACCCGAACTCCGAGTCGGTGATCGCCGCCCGGTAGATGAAGAGCACGATCGTCGTGAGCGAGTTGTTTGGCTCGCCGCCGCGGCCGCCGGCGATGATCGCCTGGTCAAAGAGCTTGAAGCCGCCGATCAGGAGGAGTGTCGCGACGAAGAAGTGGGCCGGCCGCAGGAGCGGGAACGTGATCCGCCGGAACGCCTGCCAGGTGCCGGCGCCGTCGATCGCCGCCGCCTCGTAGATCTCCCGGCCGATCGTCTGGAGGAACGTCAGGTAGAAGAGCATCACCGTGCCCGACGTCGTCCAGACGTTGAGGGCGATGACCGCGTTGAGGGCCGTGGCCGAGTTGCCGAGCCAGTTGTGGTTCGGGCCGAACCCGAGCGCGTCGAACAGGGGGTTCAGGCCGACGGCCTCGCGGATGCCGTTGAACAGGCCGTCCGGCTGGAGGAGGAAGATCCAGACGACCGTGATCGCCGCCGAGCTGGCGAGCGTCGGGAAGTAGAACGCGGCCCGGAAGAAGGTCTGGCCGCGGAGCTTCTGGTTGACGATGACCGCGAGGAAGAGGCCCAGGGCCATCGTGAGCGGAACCCACAGGACCACGTAGTGGACGGTGTTCGTCACCGCCTTCCAGAAGATCGCGTCGGAGAGGATGTCCTCGTAGTTCTCGAAGCCGAGGAACTCGCGGGCGCCCCGCAGCCCCCACCGCCAGAGGCTGATGTAGGCGGCGTAGATCATCGCCCCGAAGTACATCGTGGCGTAGATCACCATCGGGATCGCGATCAGCGCGAACCCCGTGATCATCTCGGCCCGACGCTCGCCCCTGACGCCTCGGCTGGCCGTGCCGGCCGTCATCGGCCCAATCCTCCCTCCTCGACGCGAAACGGGGCCCGGCCGCCGGCCGGGCCCCGTCGGATGCTCAGCGCTCGAGCGCCTCGTCGATCGCCGACGAGGTCGCCGACACGACCGGCTCGGGATCGTCGCTCTTCGCCTCGATCTGGGCCGTCATCGCGTTGTTGAACGCGTCGTTGATCCGGCTGAATCCGGGGATGAAGCTCCACGGCCGGGCGTACTCGGCGCCCTGGACGAGGATCTCCTTGCCCTCGGCGGCGGGCACGTCCATCCGGGACGGGTTGGCCACGCCGCCCTCCGTCCAGATCGTCATGCCTTCCTGGCCGGTGAGGTAGGTGAGGAGGACCCAGGCCGGGTCCTTGTTCACCGAGTCGATGCCGATCGAATAGCTGACCGTGAAGCCGAGCGTCGCCTTCTCGGCGCCCTCGGGCATCTCCGCCCAGGCATAGTCGGTGTCGGGGTAGCTGTTCGCCATGAAGGGATCGAGCCAGCCGCCCTCGAAGATGATCGCCACCCGGCCCTCGCCGAGCGACTTGCCGCACCAGTCGTCGCCGAGGTCGGCCGCCCGGGCCGCCTGCCCGTCGGCAAAGAAGCCGAGGTACGTCTGGAGCGCCTCGCGAACCTCGGGCGAATCGAACGCGTTCTCGGTCTTGTCCTCGTTGAACGGGGCGCCGCCGTTCTGGTAGATGAACGCGAGCGCGCGGTCGAGGCTGTGGTTCAGGCAGAAGGCTCGCTGGTCGCCGGTCGTCAACGCCTCGGCGGCCGCCACGAGCTCTTCCCAGTTCGTGGGCGGCTCGACGCTGGCTTCCTCGAGCATCGCGGTGTTGTAGGCCATCGCAAGCGTGTTGCCGTCCTTCGGGAAGCCGTACGTGGCGCCGTCGGGCCCCTTGAACGCGTTGAGGTAACCCTCGTAGAACTGGCCCATGTCGAAGCCGCGCTCGGCGGCCATCGTGTCGAGCTCCTGGAGGACGCCTTGGTCGATCCAGTCGGGGGCGACGCTCGAGTCGACGTAGAACAGGTCGGGTGGCTCGCCGGCACTGAACTTGGCGGCCATCGCCGTCGGGTAGTCCGTCGCGATCGGCTGGTAATCGAGGGTGATGTTCGGGTAGGCCTCGCGGAATCCGTCGAGGGTCGCCTCGAGGGCCTCGCCCTCCTCGCCGCTCGCCTGCCAGCCCGAGAGGATCACCGTGCCCGAGACGGTGCTCGGGTCCCAGCCGGTGTCCGCGCTGGCCGGCGGGCTGCCGCCCGCCGGACTCGTACCGGGGCTCGCGCCGCCGGTCGTGGGCGCCGGCGTCCCGCCGCCGCCCGTGCAAGCCGTGAAGGCCAGGGTGAACGCCGCGCTGAGCGCGGCCAGCCGCCAGGATCGACGCATGTGGTCTCCTCCACGCTGTCTGCGTCCGGCCCCACCGCCGTCGTCGATCTTGGCGACGCGTGACGGGAGCGGGCCGTGCCCCGCCAGTGATGAGTCCGGTCGCCTTTCAGATGGTGCCACCGGGCACCAGTCCGGTGCAACAAATGCGCTACAGATTCGGCCCCGCCGGCAAGCCCGGTGTCTACGGCAGGCTGCGGATCATCCCGCCGTCGACCGGGACGATCACGCCGGTCAGGTACGACGCCGCCGGTGAGAGCAGGAACGCCGCGACGCGGCCGAGCTCGGCGGGGTCTCCGTACCGCCCCAGCGGGATCTTCTCGAGGAAGCCGGCCTTGACCTCCTCCGCGCTGGAGCCGGTCCGGGCCGCTCGGTTCTCGTCGAGGAACCGGACCCGGTCCGTATCGAAACGGCCGGGAGCCACGCCGTTGATCCGGATCGGGGCGATCTCGGGGACCAGGCTCTTGACCAGGCCGGCGAGACCCGGCCGCAGGACGTTCGAGGTGACGAGCCCGGCGACGGGTTCGCGGACCGACGACGAGAGGACGATGACGATGGCCGGGTCGCGACCCTCCCGGAGGTGCGGCAGCGCCTCGCGGACCAGGCGCAGGGTGCTCTGGAGGGTAGTTGCGATCGCCGTCTCCCAGGCCGCCTCGTCGAGTTCCGCGAACGCGCCCGCGGGCGGGCCGCCGGTGTTCACGACGAGCCCGTCCAGCCCGCCGAGCGCTTCGACGGCCTCGCGGACCGCGGTCGCCGGGCCCTCGCGGGTCGCCAGGTCCACGCCCACGGCCGTCGCGTTCAGGTCCGCGGCCGCGCCCGCGAGCGCCTCCGACGGCCGGGCCATCGCGGCGAGACGGGCGCCCTCCTGCGCCAGCACCCGGGCGGTCGCCGCACCGAGCCCGCGGGTCGCGCCGCCGACGAGGACGCGCCGGTCGGTCAGCCCGAGATCCATGCGATTACCTCCTTGGTGCAGCTGTGGATCCGCCCCGAGTCTAGTCCGGTCGATCGCCGTACGGTCTAC
>DASTEU010000273.1:0-7778 GCA_035709325.1 Candidatus Limnocylindrales bacterium
GCATCGCGCCGCGCGCGTGCATCCCGATCGCGATCTCGTCGTAGAGCTCGTGGTCCGAGTTCGCCCAGTCGCGGTATTCGGTCGGGGCCGTCTCGCTGAAATAGATGCCGAACATCGACGGATGCCCGGTGAACGTGTGGGGCAGGCTCTTCTCGTTGAGGATCTCGGCGAGGCCGCCCTGGATCCGGCGACCGACGGCGTGGACCTTCTCGAGCGCGTCCGTCTCCTTGATGATCGAGAGCGTCTTGACCGCGGCGGCCGCCGCAACCCGGTTGCCGGCGTACGTGCCGCCGTGGCTGACGTGGTCCGGCAGGACGCTCATGACCTCCTCGGTGCCGCCGAACGCGGCGGCCGGGTAGCCGTTGCCCATCGCCTTGGCGTAGGTCGCCAGGTCCGGCGTCACGCCGAAGAATTCGGCCGCCCCGCCGCGGGCGAAGCGGAAGCCGGTCTTGACCTCGTCGAAGATCAGGACCGCCCCGAACTCCTTCGTGAGCGCTCGGATCGCCTCGTGGAAGCCGGGCTGGGGCATGATCCCCTGGGCGTTGCCGAGGACCGGCTCGATGATCACGCCGGCGATGTCGTCCCCGTCGCGTTCGAAGATCCGGCGGAGGACGTCCATCGCGTTGTAGCGGGCCGGGATGATCGTGCGTCCGACCGCCTCGGGGATGCCCCGGCCCCAGGCCAACCCGACGGGGTTGTCGAGGTCGCCGAGCTCCGACATGTCGTTCGGCGTCACGCTGATCAGGGCGTAGTCGTGGACGCCGTGGTACTGGCCCTCGAACTTCACGATCTTCGTCCGGCCCGTGTACGCCCGGGCGACCCGCATCGCGTGCATCGTGGCCTCGGTGCCGGAGACCGTCATCCGGGCCTTCTTGACCCAGCCGGTCAGCTCCTTGATGAGCTCGACGGTGCGAACCTCGTCCTCCGAGGTCAGCGAGAAGCTGACGCCCCTCCGCATCCGCTCGTTCACGTAGTCGTCGACCCGATCGTCGCCGTGACCGAGGATCACCGGTCCGTAGCCCAGGCGCAGGTCGATGTACTCGTTGCCGTCGAGATCCCAGACCGTGCCGCCCTTCCCCCGATCGATGTAGATCGTGTCGTCGCCCCACGCCCGGAAGTTCGAGTTCGTGCCGCCGGGAAGGCTCCCCAGGGCGCGCCGATAGAGGGCGGCCTGGCGCTCTCGACGGAGGGCCGGGACGGTCGCCTTGGGCGAGGCGGGTTCGGTCGTCATCATTCCTCCCTGCGTGGGACGACGGTGCGGTCTGCGGGACAGCCGTTCCGGTGGGTGGGACGGCCGGGACGTGCATCTTGGCATATCGGCTTCGGGCGCGTCAACGCGGATATCGTCGTGTGGCGCTTCATTTCGTGCGAATTCCGACATGCTTCGGTAGTGGGAGCGGGCAATACGTCATGCCCGGGGCCACCTCCGGCCAGTTCAGTACGATGCCGTCATGACCTCCGCAACGAGCGGCGGTGGCGAGCCGGTCAGCTACTGGCTGGACGCGAGCGCGGCCGGACCGGTCCGTCCGTCACTCGCCGGCGACGGCTCCGCTGACGTCGCCATCATCGGCGCGGGCTTCACCGGCCTGTGGACGGCGATCGCCCTGGCCGACACCGATCCCTCGCTGCGGATCGTCGTCCTCGAGGCCGAGACCGTCGGGTTCGGCGCAAGCGGTCGCAACGGCGGCTTCTGCCAGGCCAGCCTGACCCACGGCCTGGCCAACGGTATCCGCCACTTCCCGGACGAACTCGAGATCCTCGAGCGCGAAGGGATCCGCAACCTCGCCGAACTCGTCGCCTTCGCCCGGGCCGAAGGGATCGACTGCGATCTCGAGGAGGCGGGCGGCCTCGACGTCGCGGATCAACCCCACCAGGTCGAGGAGTTCCGGGCCTGGGTCGACGAGGCCGCGGGCTGGGGCGAGCATCTCGAGTTCCTCGACCGCGAGGCGATCCAGGCCGAGGTCCACTCACCGCGCGTCCTCGCCGGCCTCTACCGGCCGCCGGGCCGCGACGTGCTCCTCGATCCGGCGAAGCTCGTCCGGGGGCTGGCGGCGGCGGCCGAGCGGCGGAGCGTCGCGATCCACGAGCACAGCCGGGTCGCCGCCGTGGAGCGCCGGGCGGGCGGGGTCGTCGTCCACACGGCCGGCGGCACCGTCCGGGCCGGTCACGCCGTCGTCGCGACCTCGGCCTATTCGGGTTGGTTCGGGCGCCTGTCGGCCCACTTCGTGCCGGTCTACGACTACGCGCTGGTGTCGGCGCGGCTCACGGCCGAGCAGCGGACGTCGATCGGCTGGCGCCGGCGGCAGGGCATGTCCGACGCGAATAACCAGTTCCACTACTTCCGGCTCACCGCCGACGACCGGATCCTGTGGGGCGGCTACGACGCGATCTACCACTTCGGCAACGGCGTTGGGCCGAGGTTCGACCGGCGGCCGGCCACGTTCGAGCTGCTCGCGTCGCAGTTCCGGGCGACGTTCCCCCAAGTCGCCGACCTGCCGTTTCCCCATCGCTGGGGCGGCGCGATCGACACGACCTCGCGGTTCACGGTGACGTTCGGCCAGGCGCTCGGCGGCCGGCTGACGTACGCCCTCGGCTACACCGGCCTCGGCGTCGGGGCCAGCCGCTGGGCGGCGGGCGTCGTGCGCGACTTCATCCTGCGCCCGGATTCGGAGCTGCTCCGCCTCCGGTTCGTCCAGAGCCGGCCGGTCCCGTTTCCGCCCGAACCGCTCCGCTACGCGGCGGTCCAGGCCGTCCGCCATGAGCTCGACCGGGCCGACCGGAACGAGGGCCGCCGCAGCCTCCTGCTCCGGACGCTCGACGCGCTCGGCATCGGCTTCGACAGCTGAGTCGTCGACCGGCGGACCGTCGTACACTCGGTCGCATGACCAGCGACATCCCGTTCCAGCCCCGGCCGGCCGACTACAAGACCGTGATGGACGGCCTTGGCGGCCTGGTCCGGCTGCCGCTCGAGGACGGCCCTCACGCCGGGCGCGAGTTGTTCATCGACGAGCCGGACGTCCCCGACGAGATCTATACGACGCCGCGCCGAGAGCCGTTCGAGTGGTGGCCGGCCCGACTCCGGGATGAGATGGCGGCGACCTCGATCGGCGGCGACCCGGCATCGCCGCCGATCCGGTACGTCCTCCGCGTCAACGACGATACGCGGGAACCCCGCTACGTCACCGCACCCGAGGACTGAACCCCGCGAGAGAACCCGGCCGACTCAGACGCCGAGCTTCTGCCAGTTGCCCCAGATCGCGAATGAGACGCCGAGCGACGCTTGGATGTTCACGTAGAGCGTCTTTCCGTTGCGATTGAACGTGCTGCCCGCGAATTCCTCGCCGAACCGGGGCGCGCCGGTCGTGTTGTTCGTCAGGCGGTTGAGGGCGATGTCGTAGAGCTGGCCCTTGCGGCTGAGGCCGCGGATGAAGTTGTCGCCGGCGCTGTCCTCGCAGAGGATCACCGTCCCGCGCGGGCTCGTGGTCACGTTGTCGGGGAAGTCGAGAACGCTGTTCGAGGGTGACTGGAAAACGCACGTCAGCGTCATGTCGGCCGGCCGGTAGGCCCAGACCTGCCCGGTGCCGTTGCCGTAGCCTGCGGTCAGCTCCGGGCCGGTCTCGGCCGCGCCGCCGCCCTGCGTGGAGACGAAGTAGGCGACGCCGCGGTCGAACACCTGGCCCTCGAGCCGCGAGAAGCCGGCAGCGCCTTGCGCCCGACCCTGGTTGCCGACATACGTCAGCGCCTCGTCGTTCGTCGTCGGGGCTGTCGTGCCTGGCGTGAACGGGAACTGCGGGTTCGGGTCGGCGATGTCGACCCACTCGACGGGGTAGCTCGTCCCGGCCGACTGGTGCGCCTCGAGGTGGGCGTTGTCGACATCCACGACCTTCAGCATCTGGAGCCGGCCACCGTCGGCGAGGAAACCGGTTTCCATCGGATTCGACGGCGGGATGTAGCGGTAGAAACCGGAGGGGAACGCGAAGTTGTCCTCGGTCAGGTAGAGGATGCCCTCGTCCGGATCGAACGAGACGGCCTCGTGGGGGAAGCGGCCGGCCGCGGTGATCGGCTCGCCGCCCGAGTTCCCCTCGACCGGCACCTCGAAGATGTAGCCGTGGGGCCTCGTGAGCGGGATGTTCGATACGCCGGTGAAGTCGGGTCCCACGTCGGGACCGTTGACCGTCTCTTCGCAGGTGACCCAGGCGCCCCACGGCATCTGGCCGCCGGCACAGTTCATCATCGTCCCGTTGAGCGACGTCCAGGCCTCGCGGACCTCGCCGGCATCGCTCACGACGGTGGTGGTGCAGCCGCCGCGGGCCATCGTGTCGTAGGCCGTCGCCGGGTCACCGAACGCTGGCCCCGGATTGTTTATCTCGTGGTTCCGGATCAGGACCGTGTCGCCGCGCGACCCGACGAAGGCGCCCATCCCGTCGTGGCGCCCCTGGAGCTGGCTGCCATCGTCGAGGAAGATGGGCGGACCATCGGTGTCGTGGAACGAGCGGTACTGGAGGCCCTCGGGCAGCCACAGACGGACCTTGCCGTCGCGCTGGTCGGGCACCGGGCCGAGCGGTCCGAGGTCGACGTCGCTGCCGGCCGCGACACGGGCGACGAAGCCGGCGAACGGCCCGGCCGAAAGGGCCGCCGCACCGCCGGCGGCCGCGGCTCCCTTCAGGAATGTTCGACGATCGATCACGGTCATGGCACGACCTCCTCCTGTGAGCGACGGCGTCCGGGGCAGAGCGGTGAGGTCGGCTATGGTGCGCGCACAATCGCTGCCTTCGCAAGTCCGGTGGTGCGTCAGGGCACCGGACTAAGGCCTTCGGTCAGGCCGGAGCGGCGACCCAGTTCGGCAGCTCCCGGGCGAGCGTCGCGAGCGGCAGCGAGCCGTGGCCGAGGACCGCATCGTGGAACGCCCGCAGGTCGAAGGTCGAGCCACGCGGCGTTGCGGCGGCGATCTGGGCGCGAAGGCGCTCGATCTCGCGGCACCCGATCATGTACGTGAGCGCCTGGCCCGGCCAGGCGATGTAGCGGTCGGTCTCGATGACCGCATCTGTCTCCGACAGGCCGGTGCCGAGGAGGACGTCGGTCGAGCGCTGGCGGGCCCAGCGGAGGGCGTGCAGGCCCGTATCGACGACGAGGCGGGCCGCCCGCCAGGCGACCGCGTCGAGCATCCCGAACCGCTCACCGTCGTTGCGGAAGAGGCCCATCTCGTCGGCGAGCTTCTCGCTGTAGAGGCCCCAGCCCTCCACGTAGGCGCCGCCGACCATCCGCGAGCCGAGGCGGCGGAACGTGTTGAGGTTCGGGTTCTCCATCTCGAGCGTGATCTGGAAGTGGTGGCCGGGCACGGCCTCGTGGAACGTCGTCGAAGCGAGCTTCGTGAACTTGCGGCTCGGCAGGTCGTAGCCGTTCGCGTAGTAGATGCCGGGCCGGGTCCCGTCGCTCGAGGGCGGGTAGTAGTAGGCGAACGGCGCGTCCTTCTCCTTGAACTCCTCGACCGCCTTCACGTCGCAGCCGGCCCGGGGCAGGCGACCGAACCACTTCGGCGCCTCGGCCATCGCCCGTTCGATGTCCTCGCGGGCCCGCGCGATCAGCTCGTCCTTCGAGCGGGGCGTGTTGGCCGGGTCGGCCGCGAGCGAGGCGCGGTACGCGTGGGTGTCCTCGCCGAAGCCGGCCGAGCGGGCGATCTCGCGCCGCCGGCCGTCGATCGCCTCGAGCTCCTCCATGCCGATGCGGTGGACCTCCTCGGGCTCGAGGTCGAGCGTCGTCATTGCCCGGATCTGGGTCCGGTAGAGCGAGTCGCCATCGGGCGCCGACCAGAGCCCCGGCTCCTCGCGGCTGGCGGCGAGGTAGTCGCCGCGGAGCACCTCGAGGAACGCCGCATCGGCCCCGTAGACCTCGTCGCGGACGACCGCCCGGACCGCCTCGCGGTCCTCGTCGCTCGCGACCTGGGCCATCTCCGGCACGATCGCCTCCTCGATCGGGATCGCGAGCAGCCGTTCGAGCTGCTGGACAGTTCGCTCGGTGACGATCCGCGGCGCGGTGAGTCCACTCGCGAGCCCCTCACGGAGGATCTCGGCGTTCGCGGCCATGTACGCCGGATACGCGCGCAACCGGGCGAGGAAGCGTTCGAGGCGCTCGGGCGTGTCGGCCTTCTGGAACTGGCAGAGCTGTGGCAGGAGCGTCTGCGGCCCGCCGATCTGATCCACGACACGGAGGCGGTGCGTCGCCTGGTCGTCCTCCTCGATCGCGAGGTCGGCGATGACGATGAGCATGTCCCGGGTGATCCGGTCCTCGATCGAGAGGTCGTCCGCGGCGATCGCCTCGGCCTCGGCCTTCGTCCGCTCCATCAGCGCCCGGGCCTTCGCCCGGCCGGCCGGTCCCGGATCCTCGAGGCGGTCGTCGTAGCGCTCGTCGCCGTAGACCGTCGCAGTCGTCGGGTTGAGCTCGAGGATCCCCTCCCAGAACCGCTCGGAGAGGTCGTCGACGGACGAGGTCGGCTTGTCGGTCACGGTCACGGGGTGCCTCCGGTGTCGGAAATCGGTCGGTCGTGGCGACAGGGTACCGGGCGGCAGCGGTCCGCGGCGCGGCGGGCGCGGGGCGGGCACGCGGCGGGCGGGGAGCCTCACTGCCTGGAGCCGGAATTCCCGCGGTCCGGGAGCATCGGACCGCCGCGACTAGCCTCCTCGGCCCCGATTCCCGCCTCCCGGGAGTAGCGGTCAGCTCGGCAGCATCGGCGGCCATGGATTCCCGCACCACGACGACGCGTGACGCGATCGGGTCGTTCGAGCCGGCTGCGAAGCAGCCGACGCGCCGGATACCCCCCGGACGGGAATCCGAGGGAAGGGCGAGGGCGCGGGCGAGAAGGGCGAGGGCGAGGGCCAGGGCGAACCGCGCGACCCGCCGGGGGCCCGCTCCCCGGTCAGCCCTCGAAGAGCGGCAACTGGTCGCCGGACCGTTCGACGACCGGATCCAGTCCGAGATACGGCTCGAGGTCGCCCAGCTCGAGCGCGTCGCGCGCGACGAACGAGCGCAGGTGGTTCCACTTGAGGATGTGCCAGTTGTCGCGCTCGAGCGCCTCGCGCAGGAGCGGCGAGCGCTCGAGCTTGTGGCGGACGAGTTCGGTCCGCTCGGGAGCGACGACGAGGAAACGGACCAGCGAGTCCTCGGTCGGGATCCGGGCGTGGCGCTTCAGCATCGTCTCGCCGAGCATCGCGGTCCACTCGACCTCGAACAGGAACGCCGCGCGGCCGCGGACGTACCAGAGGCAGTCCACCTCGGCCACCTCGTCGACGGCGCGGCTGATCTGGGCCAGATAGACACGGTGCTCGCGCTCGTCGAGCCATTCGCCGAGGCGCCGCGATCCCAGCTTGCGGGCCTGCTCCCGGCGTCCGATCCAGACGTGCATCCCGAGCCGGTGGCCGCCGTCGGCGAGCATCGCGATCGTCTCGGCATGGTCCTGGGCGCGCCGCAGGAGGTCGTCGCCGGTCACGAGCCGGTCGGGCGTGCTGGCCATGCTCCGGTAGCTCTGGAGGCAGGCCCGGACGAGCGCCTCGTCGGGCAGGTCCGGACCCGAGAAGAGTGCCGCGATCCGCTCGAAAAAGGCCGCCTCCGAGAGCGGCCCGGCGGTGGACAGCAGGCTGTACACGGCCCACTCGACGCGGTCCGCGAGGGGTGCGGCCGCGGCGGCCTGGTCCTTCTTGTCGGTCAGCCACCAGCGGCCCGGCTCGATCTCCGTCAGGCGGCGCTGATCGGGCCGGCCCAGCTCCTCGCGGATGAGCGCGAGC
>DASTEU010000274.1:0-4527 GCA_035709325.1 Candidatus Limnocylindrales bacterium
GCGGATCCCGCTCACGATCGCCGACGCGGACCCGGACGGCGGGACGATCACGCTCGTCATCCAGAGCGTCGGCAAGTCCACCGCCGATCTCGTCGAGCTGCGCCCGGGCGAGGCGATCCAGGACGTCGCCGGGCCGCTCGGCCGAGCGACGGACCTGATCGAGACGGGGCACGCGGTGTGCGTCGGAGGGGGCGTCGGCACCGCGGTGATCCTGCCGATCGCCCAGGAGCTGGCCCACCGGGGTGTGGCGGTGACCAGCATCATCGGCGGGCGCTCGCGGGAATGGGTGATCCTCGAGAAGGAGCTCGCGGCGGCCGGGACGGTCGTGCCCTGCACGGACGACGGCAGTTACGGCCGCCCGGGCTTCGTCACCGATGCGCTCAGGGAGGCACTGGTTCCCGGCGGCATCGACGCCGTCTATGCGGTCGGCCCGGTGCCGATGATGCGCGCAGTGGCCGGCGTCACCGGGCCGCTCGGTGTCCGGACGGTCGTCTCCCTGAACCCGATCATGGTCGACGGCACCGGGATGTGCGGTGGCTGTCGGGTCACCGTCGGCGGCGTCACGAAGTACGCCTGTGTCGACGGCCCGGAGTTCGAGGCCGACCTCGTCGACTTCACCGAGCTGGCCGACCGCCTGACCACATATCGCGACTTCGAGCGCGAGGCGCTCGGCCATCGCGAGGCCTGCCGGGTCGGGCTGCGCAAGCCGACCCCGAGCAGACCGGAGCTCCAGCCGACAGGATCGCCGTCATGACCGAGCCGCTCGACACTCCCCGCGCCGTCCCCGACGAGCGCCCGCCGCTGACCCAGAAGGAGCGGATGGCGATCGATCGCGTCGGCATGCCCGAGCAGGAGCCGCTCGTTCGCTCGACGAACTTCCGCGAGGTCAACCTCGGTCTCACGTACCAGCTCGCGATGCTCGAGGCCGAGCGCTGCCTCCAGTGTCCAAAGCCTTACTGCGTCGACGGTTGCCCGGTCCGCGTCAACATCCCGCGGTTCATCAAGCTGCTCCGCGAAGGCGACCTGCCGGCGGCCGCCGAGTCGCTCCTCGACGACAACGCCCTGCCGTGCGTCACCGGTCGCGTCTGTCCCCAGGAGAGCCAGTGCGAAGGCGTCTGCCTCCGCGGCAAGAAGGGCAAGTCGGTCGCGATCGGAAGCCTCGAGCGCTTCGTTGCCGACTGGGCGATGAACCACCGCGATAGCCGGGCCCAGGCTCGCCCGGCCGCCAACGGCAAGTCCGTCGCGATCATCGGGTCGGGGCCGGCCGGACTGACCGCCGCCGGCGAGCTTGCGAAGGCCGGCTACGCCGTCACGATCTTCGAGGCGTTTCACGCCCCCGGCGGTGTCCTGATCTACGGCATTCCGGAGTTCCGCCTCCCGAAGGACATCGTCCAGGCCGAGGTCGACCGGCTCGTCGAGGCCGGGGTCCAGATCGAACCGAACGCGATCATCGGCAAGACCTACACGCTCGCTGAGCTCCGCGAGCGGTTCGATGCGATGTTCGTCGCCGTCGGCGCCGGGCTGCCGGTCTTCATGAACGTGCCGGGCGAGAACCTCAAGGGTGTCTACTCTGCGAACGAGTACCTCACCCGGGTCAATCTCATGGGCGCCTGGAACGCCGACACGAACACCCCGGTCCTGCACGGCCAGCGCGTCGTGGTCGTCGGCGGCGGCAACGTCGCGATGGACAGCGTCCGGACCGCAAAGCGGCTCGGCGCGGCCGAGGCAACGATCGTCTACCGTCGCAGCTCCGACGAGCTGCCGGCCCGAGCGGAGGAGGCCCACCACGCCCGCGATGAGGGCGTGGTCTTCGAGTACCTGGCCGCGCCGGTCGAGGTTCTCGGGTCCGAGGATCGCTGGGTCCGCGGCATCCGCTGCATCCGGATGGAGCTCGGCGAGCCCGATGCGTCCGGCCGGCGTCGCCCGCAGCCGATCCCCGGCTCGGAGTTCGTGATCGAGTGCGACATCGTCGTGGTCGCGATCGGGACGA
This sequence comes from Candidatus Limnocylindrales bacterium, assembly GCA_035709325.1. GTDB lineage: Bacteria > Chloroflexota > Limnocylindria > Limnocylindrales > CSP1-4 > CF-46. The sequence goes on from DASTEU010000274.1 coordinate 1,991, forward strand.
AGTCAAACCCCGTCCTGACCGCCTCGACGCCGGAGCTCACGGTCAACGAGTGGGGCTACATCACGACCGACGAGTTCGGGATGACGAGCATGCCGGGCGTCTTCGCCGGCGGCGACATCGTTCGCGGGGCTGCCACTGTCATCCTCGCGATGGGCGACGGCAAGCGGGCCGCCCACTCGATCGACGCCTACCTCCGCGGCGAGTACCCGCCTCCGCCGGAGAACTCGTCGGCCGACGAGAAGCCGGAACGGATCGCGAAGCCGGAGAAGACCGCGGCCGCGGCCGGCTGACGCGCGCCGCTCGGTCTGAACCTCCGCTTCTGCCCGGTCGACGCCTCGCGTGTGCGGTCAGGGTGCCACTCGCTGCCAGGTCAGACCCTCGGGACCGGGCCACGACAGACCCTCGGGACCGGTCCACGGCAGTCGCCGCTCTTCGCCGCCGTCCGCGTCGAGGAGCCACATGTCGCCGTTGTCGTTGTAGGAGACGAGGACCGTCGTCCCGTCGGGAGAGAAGAGCGCGTGGGACCCGCCTGTCCCCGTCGGATGGCGCGGCCCGAGCGGGATCGCCGGCCCGACGCCGTCGGAGGGAACGACGACGACCTGATAGCTGTCTTCCGAGTATCGGTCGATCAACAGCTTGGTGCCGTCCGGCGAGAAGGTGGGGTCGAGGTCGATGCTGTCCGCCGAGCCCTCCAACAGCGGTTCCCGATCGATGCCCGATTCGATGTCGATCAGGTGGATGCGACCCTCTCGCCCGGAGGTCGATGTCCATGAGGAGTAGGCAATCAGCCGACCATCCGGCGAGAGCGAACCACCGAGGATCGCGTCCGCCGCGACTGGGATCTGCCTCGGGTTTCGGCCTGCGTCGTCGGCGAGGAAGTACGTGGCGCCCGGCCGGCCCTCGGGATCGGCGTGGTGGAGGATGAGCTGATTCGTTCCGGGCCTCCATGTGACGTCGGTGACGCCAAGCCGGGGGTCCAGGTCGAGCGGCGTGGATTCGCCCGTTTCGACGGCGACGATCTCGGTCTCGTGCCGGCCGCCGACCTTTCGGGTGACCGCCAGTCGCTCACCATCCGGCGCCCAGTTGAACGATTCGATCGATGGCCAGGTCGGCGTCACCTGGCGGACGCCGGAACCGTCGGCGTTGGCGACGAACACGGCGGCCAGCTCGTGCGAGAAGGTTCGCAGGAAGGCCACCCGACGTCCGTCATTGGAGAAGGTCGGGGCTACGTCGTTCGCCGCCCCACCGACGAATGGTGACGAAACCCCGGTCAGCGGATCGATGAGCACGATGTCGCCCTGCCCTTCGGAAACCGAGCCGATCACGATCGCGCCGTTGGCCGCGAGCCCGAACGGGGGCGGAAGGGCGCGTGGCGGTCGCGAGGCCACGTAAGCGACTGCACCGAATACTGCGAGCAGCGCGAGGACCACCACGATGATGAGCGGCCGCCACGCCGGGGCCCGTGTCGTCGGCAGGAGTACGCCGATATCCACGGAGAACCACCGTTCGATGGAGCTCCAGGCCGGCCGCTGCCGCGTTCCACTCGTCCGCTGGAGCAGGTCCTCGACATAATCGGGGACGCGGGCGGCAGCCAGATCGACAAGCCCTTCGGAGAGCTGCTGCTCAAAGCGGTCGAGCGTCATGCCAGCTGCGCTCCTGCGACCGCGGCCGTTGCTGCATCCGAGTCGGCGCCCAGGTCGGCTCTCAATGCAACCAACGAGCGATGGAGGCGCGACTTGGCGGTGCCGATCGGGATGCCGATCGTCTGCGCGACGTCGGGAAGCGGCATGCCGAGGTAGTAGTGGAGGACGACGATCACCCGGAGGTCGACGTCGAGTCGGCGCATGGCACGGTCGAGCTGGTCGCGGTCGGCGATGCCCGCGGCGATGTCACGGACGGCCGGCCCGTCCGCCGGCGTAAGCACCACTTCCACGGGCCTTCGGCGTCGACGACGCAGGATGTCGATGCAGGATGCGACGACGAGTCGACGCACCCAGGGCTCGAATCGGGCCGGATCTCGCAGCGTCGGGAGGTTCCGCCAAGCGCGGACAAACCCTTCCTGGACCGCGTCCCGCGCGAGATCGTGGTCCCTGAGGATCAGGCGGGCGGCAGCGTCAAGGCGCGCAAGGAGCGGGGGCACGAGCGCGGCGAAGGCGTCATGATCGCCGCGCTGTGCGCGAACCACGAGCTCCCGCTGGTCCACGTCCATCCTCCGTGACGGCGCGGCGAGTCGTCGCGCCCCAAATGGTAGACGCCCGGATTCACGAAAGCGTTCTCCCGTCCGTCAGCCACCGAACCGTTCGGCCCGGAACCGTTCGATCGGGTACCGCGTGGCCCCCGTCATCGCGAGGTCGGCGAGGATCTCGGCGACGACCGGCGCGAACTTGAAGCCGTGACCCGAGCACGCCGAGGCGAACGCGACGCCGGGCGCGGCCGGGTGCGTGTCGATGACGAAGTGCTCGTCGGGCGTGTTCGTGTAGAGGCAGACCGTCGAGCTCGACAGCAGGCCGTCGGCGCCCGGCATGTGGGCCCGGACG